>JAQVRJ010000006.1 GCA_028701115.1 Clostridia bacterium | reverse complement strand
TAAAAGAGAAAAGTTTTATTGACATGAAATGTAGCTATTAAGCTACGTTTGCGAAGCATGCTTAAAAATAAATATTGGATTGTAAAAAAATCAAAAAAAAAATTGCCTACATTTACTTGACACATACATGTTCAAATAATAATAAAGTAGTAATTGTAATTTAAATTATAATAATATATAATTCATTTAGGAGAGGATTTAATGAAAATAAAAAAAGGAATAAGTTTAATTGCATTAATTATAACAATAATTGTATTAATAATATTAACGGCTGCAGCGGTGTTAACTGGATTTGAAATAATGCCAGAAGCACAGCTTGCTGTATTTTATAATAATATTTCAAATGTTCAAGACGCTGTAATATTAAAAAGGAATACCAATCTTACTCACTATGTATTAAATAGTGGAGCTGAATTAGAAAAATATAAATGGGTAGGAATTGTAAATCAATATACTGAGAATAGCGCTGAAGAAGGAATAATGCCATCTTTTAATGATGCTGTGATACAAGGAATAAATGTTGCTAAAATAGATTTTATTGTAAAAAATAATATGTCAATTTCAGATGAGGAATTTGATAAATATTATGTAGATAGTAATGGAATTGTATATTATGATGGTTTTTTATATGATGGTATAACATATTATAATAGATTAGTAACATCTGAAACTATACCTGCAACTAGTCCTGAACCTACACCTAATATAGCTGAAGGCCCAACTGATGGATCATTTAATACTTTAAAAGGAGTAAATAGTCCTAAATTAGCACAAGGTATGGTTGCTGTTTATTGGGATTCTAATGGGAATGAAATTACTGGTAATGATGCAAATTTTGTATATAATGATTGGTATGATTATTCAAAAACAAGTTTAGATTTTGGTACAGATTATTTAGAAAGTAAATGGGCAAATGCTAAAACTAGCGATGGTAGTTATTGGGTTTGGATACCAAGATTTGCATATAATATTCAAAGCGGATTTCATGCTGCTACAGCTGGTCCAATTGCAATTGATTTTTTAAAGGGAACTTCTGATGTTGGGGCAAGTGATAATACAACATGGAATAATGTGTTAGGCGAAAACAAATGGAATATACATCCAGCATTTTATTATACCGATTCAGCTAGTAATACTACACAAATACCCGGTTATTGGATTATGAAATATATGTCATCACAAGAATATAGTTCAGATGAAGGTTCAACATGGGTACCATCAAATGTTACGTATCAATTAACAAAAGCTGCAGGTAATAGTACATATTATAGATTGGTATCAAAGCCTGGTATACAATACTGGTCACAAATGAGAACTTTTAATGTTCAGTTTAATTCTGCTTTATATTATAATGAAGGAATTGGTATAAATGATTTAGATAGCCATTTAATAAGAAATATAGAATATGCAGCAGTATCATATTTAGCTCATAGCGCACATGGAAGAAATGGTACTATGGCTTGGTCAGCTACTTGCCAAACGCAATATGCTGGACATTCACAAAATGCAATAGCTACAACGAATACACAATATAGTTCAAATGGTAATGCATCTGGAGTTTACGATTGGTGTTGTTCACATACTGTAGCTTTGTATTGTACAGCAGGAACACCAACAGGTTGGACATCTATAGCGACTGCCGATGCAAAGTATAAAGAAATCTATGGAACATATGGATATGAACCATATGGAGCTGCAATTTATGAAATAAGTTCAACACAGGGAGCACATAGTTATGGAGGTACAAGTAATTGGGGAGCTAGAGGCTCTCAAGGGTTTACATGTAATGGAGATACAAGATGTCATTCACTTGTAAGATATCAAAGTTTCGGATATAGTCATTCACATTGTGCAGGTGATTCAGCATCAAGTGATGTTACTGGTTTTGGATATACAAGAATTACTTTATGGGTTAATTAGTTAATATAAAATTATTGTGTTACAGCATAAAAATATTTTAAGTATTATTAAATAATAAAATACATTTGTATTGTTAATATATTTTGTATATAATACTTAATATATAATATAAGGAGGAAGTTATGATTGTTTTTATAGTATCAGTTATTGGTTTAATAATTGTAGATCAATTTATAAAATATTTTGTATCAGTAAATTTAGTAGGTAATACAGTCGAAACTTTTTTAGCAAATTTTACATATGTAGAACATCAATTTAGTATATTAGGTTTTTCTTTAACTTGGTTATCTATTTTGATTAGTATAGCTTTTATAATCTTTTTTGTTATTTTCTTTTTGAATAGATATTCAAAAGTTGTAAGGTCAAGAATGAATATAATTACATTTACAATGATAATAGCAGGTGGAATAAGTAATTTAATTGATAATATAGTAAGAGGATTTGTTGTAGATTATATACAATTAAATTATGTGTTTACTACATTTGTATTTAATTTTGCAGATATATTAATCGTATTTGGTGTTGTATTATTAGTAATAATGTATTTAATTGAAGTGTCAGAAGAAAAAGTGGATAGTATGCCAGAAGGTGGTGCATATCGTGGAAGTTACGATTCAAAACAATGGTTTAAAAAGTTTTTTAAAGAAAACTTTAATTTCAAAAAGAATAGATAAATATATTTTAGAATTAGGATTAGATTTATCAAGAACATATATACAAGTATTGATTGAGGATGGAAATATATTGGTTAATAATAAAAAAGTAAAATCTTCATATAAATTGAATGATAATGATATATTATTAATTAATATACCTGAAATAAAAAAATTAGACATAGAACCTGAAAATATACCGTTGGATATTATTTATGAAGATGATGATATATTATTTGTTAATAAACCTAAGGGAATGGTAGTACATCCTGCTCATGGTAATTATGAAGGTACTTTAGTAAATGCTTTATTAGCTCATTGCAAGAATTTATCTGGTATAAATGGAATTGCAAGGCCAGGTATTGTTCATAGAATAGATAAGGATACATCAGGAATATTAGTCATTGCAAAAAATGATAAAGCACATAAATCATTATCTGAACAGTTTAAGGTACATAGCATTAATAGGATATATATAGCTTTAGTAAAAGAAAATATTAAAGAAGATGAAGGAACAATAAATATTCCTATAAAAAGAAGTAAATCAGATAGAAAAAAAATGGGTGTAAATGCATTAGGCAAGAATGCAATAACACATTTTAAGGTTATAGATAGATATAAAAATTATACTTTAGTTGAGTGTAAATTAGAAACTGGTAGGACTCATCAAATCAGGGTACATATGGCATATATTGGACATCCTATAGTTGGTGATTCAACATATTCAAATGGTAAAAATGAATTTGGAATAAAAGGTCAAATGTTGCATGCTAAAACATTGGGTCTAATTCATCCAACAACAAAAGAATATATTGAATTTAGTAGTGAATTACCAGATGATTTTATTAACGTTTTAAATAGTTTAGAAAGGTGAGAAATGGATAAGAATAATAAAAATTCAAAAGCTCTTGATTTTAATAAATTGTTTTCTAATAACTTAGTTGGAGTTCTAATATATGCTTTGCTTATTTCTTTCGGAGTATTTTTAAATGCTTTTATACAAGGTTTAATTGATAATGAAATAGTTATGTATATATTAAGTATAATAGTTATGTTTTTTACATATGCAATGTTATATTTTTATGGCTACATATCTTCAAAGGATAAAGTTGGAATTAAGAAATATTCAATACCGTTTTGGATTTTTATTATTTTTGGGGTAATATGCATTATAGC
Source organism: Clostridia bacterium (assembly GCA_028701115.1). Taxonomy (GTDB): domain Bacteria; phylum Bacillota; class Clostridia; order TANB77; family SIG350; genus CALYAQ01. The sequence continues at coordinate 29,416 of JAQVRJ010000006.1, read as the reverse complement.
AAATACATTATTGTTTTTTGGTTTAGATTCGGGTATAGCATTACTATTTATATATTTGAATAATTTGTTTTTAAATTCTAATGCATTAATATTAACTTGTTTATCTAATTTGTTTCAAGGTTTTACAGGTATGATAGGTATGCTATTAACAATAATTATTATGATGTTAGGTGTAAGAAGAAATATTATTAACAAAAATAAAAAAGGAGTTTAATATGTTAAATAAGAAAGAATTTATTTTTGCTTCAATTATTATTATTGGGCTAACTATAATTATTTTATATTTTATTAATGATACAAGAGAGGATAATACAAATAATAATAATCTTCCACCTGCAACCACTATTCCATCAACGAGTATACCATCTACAACAGAAATTCCAGCAACGGATGTGTTGCCTGCAACAGCTATACCATCAACAAGTATAATGCCAATATCAGAAATTAATTCTAATTCTGATCCTAAAATAGAAAATCCAGTAGTAAAATTAGAAGATGAGAAATTTAATAAATTAAAAACTACATTAAGTAATTTGAAAAATGATGCAGATGTTAAAATATTTAATGATATGATATCTCTAACTTCTGATCAAATTAGTACATATTTTAATATTGATATGAATAAAGTTGAATCATTTATTGTAAGAATTTCAAGTAGCAAGTTTGAAAGTAGTATGTATATAATTATGAAACCTATTGATGGATATAAAGAGGATCTAATTAGTTTAATTAAAAAATATATGTCTTCATATGAAAGATCATGGATGTATTTAGATGAAACTCAATATGATATAGTTGTAAATCGTAAAGCTATAGAAAGAAATGGATATATTGTATATGTTCTTTCAATAGATAATAGTATTGTATTAGACAAAATTAGAAAAGTAATATAGTATATATAATAATGGAAGAGAGAATTAGATATATGGATGAAAAGATTAGTATAATAATTCCAGTATATAATGCTGAAAAATATGTAAAGAGATGTTTAGAATCTATTGTTAATCAAACTTATACTAATTTAGAAATAATTTGCATAAATGATGGATCTAAAGATAATTCTTTGCAAATAATAAATGAATATAAAAAGAAAGATAATAGAATTATCGTTATAGATAAAGTTAATCAAGGAGTAAGCGAAGCAAGAAATGATGGCATAAAGCTTTCAAGTGGAGAGTATATTGTTTTTGTTGATGCAGATGATTTTATAGAATTAAGTATGATATCCGCTTTATATGATATAATGAAAAAAAATAATGTTGATGTTGTAAAGACTTCATATAATATAGTACTCGATAATAATAAATGTATAAGATATATATATGATGATGAATTTGCGAATAAAATTTTATTGCGAAATGATGCAATTAATGTTTTTAAGCAATTCTTTTTTGATGGGATTACGATTTGGGGAACACTCTATAGAAAAAGTTTAATAGATAGTATTGATAAATTTGATAAAAATTTTGTTTATGGAGAAGATGTAATATTTTTTTTAAATGTGCTTTTAAATGTTAAAAATATATATTTTTTAAATGGTCATTTATATAATTATGTGTATAATAAAGATGGAGCATGTTTTAATGTTAAAAATTATGAAATTAATAAACAGAATTTTATTAAGTTTTCAAAAATTGTTATTAATAAATTAATTGAAAATGATTTTATGAGTAATGATGAAAGAAAAACAATAAATGCAAGATATTTAGGAAGTTTTTTAAGTTGCTTTTTATATAGCTTTTATACAAATAGTAATAGTCTAAAAAAATTTAAAATGGAAACAGAAAGTATAAAAAAAGATAGTTATATTAATGAATTGTTAAATAATTGCTCATTAAAAAATATATCCTGGAAATTTAAAGTTGTAATATTATGTGTAAAGTATAATTTGTATAGTGTTTTATATTTTTTGTTTAAAATACGTAATGTTTTAAAAGTAAATAATTGATAATTTGAAATAAAAAATATATTTAAGTGAATTAAAATTTTAGATAAATAATGAAAAAAAGGTAAAAATTATATATTATTTACTCTTTTTTTATTTTTTTTATTAAATTTGCTTGCAATATATAATCATAGAGTGTATAATAATAAAGCGTGTGATTATGCGATGAAGCAAAATGTGGCTATCCGTAGAGATAGGGAACTTTTGCAGAGTATGTTTAGTTATAAAACTAGGCGGCAAGTAAGTAACTTACCCCAGATTATATCTGGGTTTAATAAACGGACAAAAAGAAACACACGGCTCCGTTGAACTTGCCAACACAAAAATTGCAAGAAAAGGAGGTTTAGAGTGTATGGCTAAGAAAAGTGCAATTGCTAGTGATAAAATGAGAATCAGATTAAAAGCTTATGATCATGTTATTTTGGAACAGTCAGCTGAAAAAATTGTTGAAACTGCTAAAAGAACTGGAGCTCAAGTATCTGGACCAATTCCACTACCAACAAAAAAGGAAATAATAACAATTTTACGTTCTCCACATAAACACAAAGATTCAAGAGAACAATTTGAAATGAGAACACATAAAAGAGTTATAGATATTTTATTTGCAACACAAGAAACTGTAGATACATTAATGAAGATGGATCTACCAGCTGGTGTTGATGTAGATATTAAATTAGGTTAATGGAAAAATAAAAATTGGTCATGTTCATATATATGAACCGATAGCCAAGGAGGTATTTAAATGAAAAAAGCAATTTTAGGAAAGAAAATTGGGATGACACAAATATTTAATGAAGCTGGTTTAGCTATTCCTGTTACAGTAATAGAAGCTGGACCTTGTGTTGTTTCTCAAATTAAAACTATAGATAAAGACGGTTATAATGCTGTTCAAGTTGGTTTTGTTGATGTAAAGGAGAAATTATTAAATAAACCAAAGATTGGTCATTTTACAAAATCAAAATTATCTTTGAAAAGATATTTAGCTGAATTAAGATTAGAAGATATATCTACATATAATGTAGGTGATGAAATAAAAGCAGATACTTTTGCTGAAGGTGAAGTAGTTGATGTACAAGGTATTTCTAAAGGTAAAGGTTACCAAGGTAGTATTAAGAGACATAACTTTTCAAGAGGACCTATGTCACATGGTTCTATGTATCACAGAAGATCAGGTTCTATGGGAGCTACATCTACACCTGGTAGAGTATTTAAAGGTAAAAAATTACCTGGACGTATGGGCGGTAAAACTGTTACTATACAAAATTTAAAAATTGTTAAAGTTGATGTTGCAAGAAATTTAATATTAATAAAAGGTTCTATGCCTGGTGCTAAGAATTCAATAATTAAAATTAAATCTGCAATAAAAGCGTAGAAAGGAGGACTGTCTAAAATGCCTAAGATAGACGTGTATAATGTAGAAGGTACAAAGGTTGGAGATTTAAAATTGAATGATGAAATATTTGGAATTGAACCAAATGAAGATGTTGTTCATGAAGCTATTGTAAACTTTTTAGCAAATCAAAGACAAGGTACTCAATCTACAAAAACAAGAGCAGAAGTTAGAGGTGGCGGTATCAAGCCTTGGAAACAAAAGGGTACTGGTAGAGCAAGACAAGGTAGTATTAGAGCACCACAATGGATTAAAGGTGGTATCGCTTTAGGGCCAAAACCTAGAAGTTATAAATACACTTTGAATAAGAAAGTAAAGAGATTAGCTCTTAAATCAGTTTTAAGTTCAAAAGTTTTAGAAAATGAATTAATTGTAATTGATGAATTTAAAATGTCTGAAATTAAAACTAAAAACATGATTAAAGTTTTAAGTAATTTAAAAATAGATAGTAAAGTATTAGTAGTTATTCCTGAGAATGATATTAATGTTCAAAAATCAATTAAGAATATTCCAGGAGCAAAAGTTTGTTTGGTAAGTACTATTAATGTATATGATATATTGAAATATACAAAATTAGTTATAACAAAACAAGCTGTTGAAAAAATTGAGGAGGTGTACGCATAATGAAAAATCCAGAAAATATAATTAAGAGACCATTAATAAGCGAAAGATCAAACGATAATATAGCTAATGGTAAGTACACTTTTGAAGTAGATTTAAAAGCTACAAAAATTGATGTTAAGTATGCAGTAGAAAAATTATTTAACGTTAAAGTTAAAGATGTTAGAACAATGATAGTTCTTGGAAAAAACAAAAGAGTTGGTGTACATCAAGGTAAAACATCTGATTGGAAAAAAGCAATTGTTACAATTGATAGAAATCCATCTGAAAAAACATATTTAACAAAAGGTGCAAAAGCAGTAAAAGTTGATAAAAAATATGAGACTTCAATCGAAGTTTTCGGTTCAACTGCAAATAACTAGGTAAAGGAGAGAAATAAAAATGGGTATAAAACATTTTAAAGCAATAACTCCATCACGTAGAAATATGACAGTGTTAACATATGAAGAGATAACTAAGAAAACTCCGGAAAAAAGTCTTTTAGCAAAGAAAGATAAACATGCAGGTAGAAATTCATATGGAAGAATAACTGTTAGACATCAAGGCGGTGGAAACAGACAAAAATATAGAATTATAGATTTTAAACGTAGAAAAGAAGATATGTTCGCAACTGTAATTGGTATTGAATATGATCCAAATAGAAGTGCAAATATTGCTTTAATTCAATATGAAGATGGAGAAAAGTCATATATAATTGCTCCATACGGTTTAAAAGATGGAGATAAAATAATATCTTCAGCTAATGCAGATATCAAACCAGGTAATACTTTAAGAATTAAAGAAATACCAGTTGGTACATTTATACACAATATTGAATTACATCCAGGTAAAGGAGCTCAATTTGTTAGAGCTGCAGGAAACTCAGCACAATTAATGGCAAAAGAAGGTAAATACGCACATGTAAGATTACCATCTGGAGAAATGAGATTGATAAATGTAGAATGTAGAGCGACAATAGGTGAAATTGGTAATAAAGATTATGCAAATGTTAATATAGGTAAAGCTGGAAGAAAAAGACATATGGGTATTAGACCAACAGTTAGAGGTTCTGCTATGAACCCTTGCGATCACCCACACGGTGGTGGTGAAGGTAAAGCACCAATCGGAAGACCAGGTCCAGTTACTCCTTGGGGTAAACCTACATTAGGTTATAAGACCAGAAAGAAAAAAAATCCAACAAGTAAATTTATAGTTAAGAGAAGAAAATAGAAAAAGGAGGAAGTCTAAATGTCAAGATCTTTAAAAAAAGGACCATTTGTAGACGCTAAATTATTAAAAAGAATAGAATCTATGAATGAGAACGGAAAAAAAGAAGTTCTAAAGACATGGTCAAGGGCATCAACAATATTTCCACAATTTGTAGGACATACAATCGCTGTTCATGATGGAAGAAAACATATTCCAGTATACATAACAGAAGAAATGATTGGACATAAATTAGGAGAATTTGCCCCAACAAGAACATTTAGAGGCCATGCAGGAGAAAAAACAACTACTGTTGCAAAAACAGTGCAAAGCAAATAGGTTATTAAGGAGGGAAAAATAGTGGAAGCTATAGCAAAATTAAAATATGCGAGAATTTCAGCTAGAAAAGTTAAAATCGTTATAGATTTAATTAGAGGAAAACAAACGGCAGAAGCTTTAGCAATATTAAGATATACATCTAAAGCAGCAAGTCCGATAGTTGAAAAACTAGTCAAATCAGCAATGGCGAATGCTGAAAACAATCATTCTATGAATAAAGAAAAGTTATATATTAAAGAAATATATGCTGATCAAGGACCAACAGGTAAAAGGGTAAGACCAGCGCCTCAAGGTAGAGCATATAGAGAAAGAAAAAGAACTAGTCATATAACAGTAGTTCTTGCAGAAAGAGAATAATTCTGGAAAGGAGGATAAACAATGGGTCAAAAGGTACATCCACATGGATTAAGAGTGGGTATTATAAAAGATTGGGATTCAAAATGGTTTGCAAATAAAAAAGATTTTTCAACAAACTTAATTGAAGATCAAAAATTAAGAGTATTTATAAAGAACAAATTACAAACTTCAGGAATAGCAAAAATTGTAATAGAAAGAAAAGCAAATAAAGTTACAGTATCAATTCATACTGCAAAACCTGGATTTATAATAGGAAAAGGTGGAGAAGCAATTGAAACTTTAAAGAAAGAAATTGAAGCTTTAACTGGAAAAGAAGTTTCTTTAAATATTATAGAAGTAAAAGCAATTGATACAAATGCTCAATTAGTTGCAGAAAGTATTTGTGGTCAATTAGAAAGAAGAATTTCATATAGAAAAGCAATGAAGCAAGTAATGCAAAAAGCTATGAAGGCTGGAGCATTAGGAATTAAAACATCTGTTGCCGGAAGATTAGGTGGAACCGATATAGCTAGAACTGAATTTTATAGAGAGGGAACAATTCCTCTACAAACATTAAGAGCAGATGTTGATTATGGCTTTTTTGAAGCTAATACAACTTATGGAAAATTAGGTGTAAAAGTTTGGATATATAAAGGAGAAGTTCTTCCAGAAAAGAAGAAAGTGGAAGGAGGAGACAAATAATGCCATTAATGCCAAAAAGAACTAAGTATAGAAAAATGCAAAAAGGTAGATCTAAAGGTAGAGCAATGAGAGGTAATAAAGTTACTGATGGAGAATTTGGAATACAAGCGTTAGAAGCTTGTTGGATTACTGCTAATCAAATTGAAGCAGCCAGAATTGCTATGACTAGATATACAAAAAGAGGCGGTCAAGTTTGGATCAAAATATTTCCAGACAAACCAATAACAAAGAAACCTGCTGAAACTCGTATGGGTAGTGGTAAAGGTGCTCCTGAATATTGGGTTGCTGCTGTAAAACCAGATAGAGTAATGTTTGAGATAGCTGGTATACCAGAAGAAACAGCGAGGGAAGCTTTAAGATTAGCTCAACATAAGTTGCCAATTAAAACAAAGATTATTACTCGTGAAAAAAGAACGGATGGTGATAGTAATGAAAACTAAAGAAATAAGAGAAATGTCATCTGAAGAATTAGAAAAAGAATTAAAAGAATTGAAGAGTGAATTATTTAAATTAAAATTTAGTTTATCAGTAAATGGATTAGAGAATCCTTTAAAGATTAAAATCGTTAAAAGAGATATAGCAAAAATCAAAACTATCTTAAGAGAAAGAGAACTAAAAATTAATGTTAAAGAATAAGCATATCCTTAAAATGATGGAAGGAGGAAATTTTAGTGGAAAGAAATCTTCGTAAAGAAAAAATAGGAAAAGTAATAAGCAATAAGATGGAAAAAACTATTGTAGTTGCTGTAGAAACTAAAGTAAGTCATCCAATATATAAAAAGATGATAAATAGAACATATAAACTAAAAGCTCATGACGAAAATAATGAGTGTAGTATAGGTGATATTGTAAAAGTAATGGAAACTAGACCTTTATCAAAGGATAAAAGATGGAGATTAGTAGAAATTATTGAAAAAGCAAAATAGAGAGGAAGGGGGACATCGAAAGTGGTTCAACAACAATCAATTTTAAAAGTAGCTGACAACACTGGTGCAAAAGAAATTATGTGTATCAGATGTATGGGCGGTTCACATAGAAAAGTTGCAAGAATAGGTGATGTAATAGTAGCATCTGTTAAATCTGCGACACCTCATGGTGTTGTTAAAAAGGGTGAAGTAGTAAAAGCAGTTGTGGTAAGATCAACTTATGGTGTAAAAAGAGCAGACGGTTCATTTGTAAAATTTGATGATAATGCTGCTGTAATAATAAAAGATGATAAGACTCCAAAAGGTACTCGTATTTTCGGACCTGTTGCAAGAGAGTTAAGAGAAAAAGAATACATGAAAATCTTATCATTAGCACCTGAAGTGCTATAGGAAGGATGGTGTGCTAATTTAAATGAAGAAAATTAATAGTATGCATATTAAAAAAGGTGATACAGTTATTATTAACACTGGCGTAGATAAAGGTAAAAAAGGTAAAGTAATGAATACTTCACCAGCAGATTTAACTATAACAGTTGAAGGTGTTAATATTAAAACTAAGCATAAAAAAGCAAGAAAAGCTAAAGAACAAGCTGGAATTATAAAAATAGAAGGACCAGTTAGTTTATCAAATGCTAATTTGTTTTGTTCAAAATGTAATAAAGCAACGAGAACAGCACATGGTATTAATAAAAATGGTAAAAAAGTTCGTATATGTAAAAAATGCGGAGCAGAAATATAAGGAGGTATATAATAAATGTCAAGAGTAAAAGATGAATATAAAAAAGTTGTAATACCTGCCCTTATGAAAAAGTTTAGTTATAAATCAGTAATGCAAGTTCCAAAGTTAGAAAAAATAGTTATTAATATGGGTGTTGGAGATAGCAAAGAAAATCCAAAAGCATTGGAAAATGCTACAAGAGATTTAGGCTTAATCACAGGACAAAAACCAATTATAACAAAAGCTAAAAAATCAATTGCTGGTTTTAAAATTAGAGAAGGAATGAATTTAGGATGCAAAGTAACTTTAAGAAGTGAAAAAATGTATGAGTTTTTTGACAGATTAGTAAGTGTTGCAATTCCAAGAATCAGAGACTTCAGAGGACTAAATGTAAATTCATTTGATGGAAGAGGTAATTATTCAATGGGCGTTAAGGAACAATTAATATTCCCAGAAATTGAATATGAAAAGGTAGATAAATTAAGAGGAATGGACATTATATTTGTGACAACAGCTAAAACAGATGAAGAAGCTAAAGAGTTGTTATCACAATTAGGAATGCCATTTGCAGAATAAGGAGGGTTTAAATTGGCTAAAAAATCATTAATAGCAAAACAAAAAAGAACTCCTAAATTCAGTACAAGAAGTTATAATAGATGTAAACTTTGTGGAAGACCACATGCATATATCCGCAAGTTCGGAATTTGTCGTTTATGTTTTAGAAAATTAGCTCACGAAGGAAAAATTCCTGGAGTTAAAAAAGCTAGTTGGTAAGTGCTGAAAAAGAAGAGAAAAGGAGGTAAAAAATGAATGTAACTGATCCAATTGCAGACATGTTAACAAGAATTAGAAATGCTAATATGAAAAGGCATGTAACAGTTGATATACCTGCGTCAAAAATAAAGAAGGAAATAGCTAATGTATTATTGAATGAAGGATATATCCAAGAGATTCATGAAATCAATAATAACAAACAAGGTGTAATAAGAATTACATTAAAATATGTTGGAAAAGAAAGAGTTATATCAGGTATTAAAAGAATTAGTAAACCAGGTTTAAGAGTATATGTTGGAAGTGATGAATTACCAACAGTATTAGGTGGCTTAGGTATAGCTATTGTTTCAACACCAAAGGGTATAATAACAGATAAAACTGCTAGACAATTAGGTGTTGGCGGTGAAGTATTAGCATTTGTATGGTAAGATTCATATATATATAAGATGTAAGGAGGAAAGTTAAGATGTCAAGAATAGGAAATAGTCCTATAGCTATACCAGATGGTGTAGAAGTAAAACTTGAACCAAAGAATGTAATTATAGTTAAAGGCCCAAAGGGTACATTAACAAGACAATTACATGCTAAAATTACAGTAACAATAAAAGATTCTGTAATAACATTTACAAGGCCATCTGATGAAAAAGAAGTTAAAGCATTACATGGTTTAACTAGAGCATTAGTTAATAATATGGTTGTAGGTGTAACACATGGTTTTAGTAAAAAACTTGAAATTAATGGTGTAGGTTATAGAGCAAACAAACAAGGTAATAAAATAGTTTTAACTTTAGGTTATTCACATCCAGTAGAATTTATTGAAGAAGATGGAATTAAATTTGAAGTTGAAGGAACAAATCTTATTACAGTTATTGGTCCTGATAAAGAAAAAGTTGGTAAAATATCTGCAGAGATAAGAGCTAAAAGACCACCAGAACCATATAAAGGTAAAGGTATTAAATATGTTGATGAACATATTAGAAGAAAAGAAGGAAAAACAGGTAAATAGGAAGGAGTGTAAATTATGATAATTAAAAAAAGTAGAAATGTTTCAAGATTAAAAAGACATTTTAGAATAAGAAATAAAATCAGTGGCACTCCTGAGTGCCCAAGACTTAGTATATATATAAGTCTTAAAAAAGTATTTATTCAATTAATAGATGATACGAAAGGTGTTACTTTAGTTAGTACATTAGTTGAAGGAAAAAATACTGAAGCTTGTGCAAAAGCTGGAAAAGAAATTGCTGTAAAAGCAGAAAAAGCAAATATTAAAAAAGTAGTGTTTGATAGAAGTGGTTATTTATACCATGGAAAAGTTAAAGCATTAGCAGAAGCTGCAAGAGAAGCAGGACTTGAATTCTAAGAAAAGGAGGAAATTTAATGCAAAACAATTTTAAAGAAGATAAAAATAATAACGGCTTAAAAGAAAAAGTTATTTCAATAAATAGAGTTGCAAAAGTTGTTAAGGGCGGTAGAACTTTTAGATTCAGTGCATTAGTTGTTGTTGGCGATGAAAACGGTCATGTTGGAATCGGTAAAGGAAAAGCAGCTGAAGTTCCAGATGCTATTAGAAAAGCAATAGATAATGCAAATAAAAACTTAGTAGAAGTACCAATAATAAATACAACAGTACCTCATGAAATAATTGGAGAGTTTGGAGCAGGAAAAGTATTATTAAAACCAGCTGAAGAAGGAACTGGATTAATTGCCGGTGGTAGTGTAAGACCAGTATTAGAGTTAGCTGGTTATAAAAATATTAGAACAAAATGTATGGGATCAAGTAATCCCCAAAATGCTGTTCAAGCTACAATGCAAGCGTTAAAATCATTAAAAACTGTAGAACAAGTTGCAAAGTTAAGAGGTAAAAAGGTAGAAGAATTATTATAAAGAGGAGGTGCAAATTGTGATGAAGTTAAATAACTTAAGTCCAGCTCCTGGTTCTAAGAAAAGAGCAAAAAGAGTTGGTAGAGGTATGTCTTCAGGTCTAGGTAAAACATCAGGAAGAGGTATGAAGGGACAAAATTCAAGAACTGGTGGTGGTGTAAGACCTGGATTTGAAGGTGGTCAAATGCCATTATATAGAAGACTTCCTAAAATAGGTTTTAAAAACTATAATAAAAGAGTTTACACAGAAGTTAATTTAGATTTATTAGAAAAATTCATAGGTACAGAAGTAACTGCTGAAAGTTTAAAAAAAGAAAAATTAATTAAAAAAGTAAATGATGGAATAGTAGTTTTAGGAACTGGTACTTTAACAAAAAAATTAGATGTTAAAGTAGCAAGAGTAACAAAAACTGCAAAAGAGAAAATCGAAGCAGTTGGTGGGAAGGTAGAGGTGATTTAGTGTGATTAAGACAATTATAAATGCATGGAAATTACCACAAGTAAGAAAAAGAATATTATACACTTTATTATTAATATTAATATTCAGAATAGGTTGTATGATTCCTATACCTGGTATAGATAGTTTACAATTAGCTGAATATGTTGAATCTAATTCAAATAGTTTAGTAGCAACAATGAATATATTATCTGGTGGAGCATTAACACGTTTATCAATATTTACATTATCTATTGCACCATATATTACAGCATCAATTGTTATACAATTGTTAACATTAGCTATTCCAGCCCTTGAACAAATGAAAAAAGAGGGTGAAGAAGGTAAAAAGAAAATGAATAAGATTATGAAATATTTAACAGTAGTCTTGGCTATTTTCGAAGGTTTTGGTGTGTTTGTAACATATGGAGGATCAGAAGGAATATTCTTATTACCTAATTCATATATGATACCAATATTCTTGTTAACGGTAACGGCTGGTACAGCTTTCTTAACATGGCTTGGAGATCAGATTACTGAAAAAGGTATAGGAAATGGTATTTCGATGTTGATTTTCGTTGGTATAGTAGCAGCAGTACCTTCAGCAATAACAATGTTATTAGATTTAATGGGTATATTAGTAGGAGCATTTAGCTTAACTGGTACATTAGTAGCATTAGGTATATTAATAGGTGCTTTAATATTAGTAACAGCAGTTGTTTGGGTACAAGAAGCTGAAAGAAGAGTTCCAGTTCAATATGCTAAAAAAGTAGTTGGTAGAAAAATGTATGGTGGACAAAGCACACATATACCAATGAAATTAGTAATGGCCGGAGTTATTCCAATAATTTTAGCTATGTCAATTATGACATTCCCTGCGTTAATCGTAAGTTTCGTAGCACCTGATGTAGTAAATAATATTGCAAATGGTTCAGGATTCTTAAGAGCATTAACAATTTTATCTCAACCAAGTTTATTAATAGGTGCAGCAGAAGGTATTACTTTTGAAGCTATAATGTATGTTATAGGTCATAGTTTAATATATATGTTGTTAATTGTTGGATTTACATTCTTTTATACATTAATTACATTTAATCCAGTAGAAGTATCAAATAATTTGAAGAGAAATGGTGGTTTTGTTCCTGGTATTAGGCCTGGAAAACCAACAACAGATTATTTAAAAGCTATTACAAATAATTTAACATGGTTTGGATCTTTATTCCTAGGATTAGTTGCAATTGTTCCAATTGCATTCCAATTAACGGGATTGCCAGTATCATTTGGTGGTACAGCGGTATTAATTATCGTTGGTGTTGCTCTTGAATTCTCAAGACAATTAGAATCACAAATGTTAATGAGAAACTATAAAGGATTCTTAGAATAAAAAAATTGAGTTCGCTTGCTGAACTCTTTTTTTATGTTTATAATTTTTTTTTATTGTATAGTATAGATTTTTGTGATATAATAATTGAGTAAATAAGTTATTTACAAAAGGTGACTATAATGTATAGTTCTGAACAAAAATTTGAAATCAATGGATGCACAGATGAAGAATTAGGTATTATACTTAATTGTGCTATACGTTTATATGAAATGAAGGGTTTACCATCGTATTATTCACTTCATGAGAATAAACTATATTTGGGATGCTTTAAGGAAAAACGATTTAAGCTAATTATGCCAGAATTTGCTATAAATGAGGAAGTGCTAGTTGCTTTTGTAAAAAGCTTTTTAGCAACACCACATTTATATGATAATGTATCTGCTAATTATGCAAATATGCTTAATAGTTTTGATGGGTCTGTTCATAACGGGTTTAGAGCATTTGTGCCAACGCTAAATTCTAGTAGTAAAGATTACTTTGTTGGAGCAGATTCTACAATTATAGGATTTGAACCAGATTTAATCTTCTATAGTAAATAAATTAATATATATATTATATATTAATTTATTTTTTATTGAGTTTATCTGTATATGCTTACATATTTTTTAAAATAATTTAAATTACATAAAAATCAATATTCTATTGAATCAAATATGAGTTGTATGATATAATTCCATTGAGGTGGTAATATGAAAAAACTTATTTATGTTTTATTGGTGTTAATAGTAATAATTGTATTATTATATGTAACTAGTATATTTAATAAACCAGTTGAAGAATTTATTACATTTAATACAGAAAATATAGAGGAGGCAGAAAACTTAGTAATTGATGCTGTAACAAAAATTGATGATAAAAATTTTTTTATACAGTATAGAGAGATTAAACCAATAACTGGTTACGATGATAATAATTTGATGGTAACAGTTAAAATTTATAAATATAATTTGGATACTGGCTTAAATAAAAATAGTATAAAGATAGATAATGGTTGCTATTTTCTTGGAATAGATAAATCAAATGATCTTGCATATTTTATAGGTACAGATTATTACCATGAAGAATTATATGGAGTTAATGTTTATCCAACATTTTTATATAATATAAATTATAAAACAATGCAACTTGAGAATACTAGTGAAGATGTAGGTTATAAATATAATATAAAAATATCTTCAGATAATAAGTATTGGACATATAATACAGATGAAGGATTATTTGTATCTGAACCTTGTTTTGAAAATCCTAAAATATTATTTGAAACAATGATTAGCAATGATGATGTTAGAGATTCAGAATCATATCATCCTAGTGATTTTATTGGTGATAAAATAATATATTTAAAATGCGGTTATGAATGGGTTAAGGGTATTGGTATTATTAATATGGATGGTACAAATAATAAGTTTGTTTCTATAAATGATGCTGGCTATTTATTATATGATAATGAATCATTAATATATTATGTTGATGTATATGAAAACATGCCATTAATGAAATTAAATATTGATACGTTAGAAAAAACCGAAGTATTTAATGTAGAAAAAACCGAAAATGAAAAATTACATTATGTGTCATATTTATCTTCTGATGCAAAATATATTGCGGTAGTAGTTGAAGATTATTCAAATCCAGAAAAAAACAAAGTTTATGTAGATGTGTATAATGTAAATACTAAAGAGAAACTTAATACATATGAATTAACTGGTAATGATTATAACTATGTTACTAATATTGAATTTGTAAAAGATAGCATTGTATTAGTTGAAAGTGCAAATAAAATTAAGGTATGGAATTTTAATAAGTAAAATCATATAGAAATAAAAACAAACTTTATTTTAAAGTTTGTTTTTGTTTGCTATTATATTATTTCAAATATTAATTCTTTATTTTTAACATCAACAGTAATTGTTGAATTATATTTGATTTCTTCTTTTAATACTTTTTCAGAAATAGGATTTTCAATTGTTTTCTGTATACATCTTCTTAATGGTCTAGCTCCAAATTTTTCATCATAACCATTTTCCAAAATATATTGATTAACTTTAGCTGTTGCTTTAAATATAATATTTTTTTCTAATAAAACATTTTCAACTTCTTTTAACATTAGAGATATAATTTTTAGTAAATCATCTTTTGTTAAATTATGGAACGTAATTATCTCATCAATTCTATTTAAAAATTCTGGTCTGAATATTTCTTTTAAACTGTTCATAACTTTATTTTCGTTACGTATTTGCTCATTTTGATTAAAGCCTATTGAACTATTTGAATAATCTGAACCAGCATTTGATGTCATAATAATAATAGTATTTTCAAATGAAACGGTTCGGCCTTGTGAATCAGTTAAATGTCCTTCATCTAGTATTTGTAATAATATATTGAAAACATCTTTATGTGCTTTTTCTATTTCATCAAATAATACTATTGAATATGGGTTGCGTCTAACTTTTTCGGTTAATTGACCAGCTTCATCATATCCAGCATATCCTGGAGGTGCACCAATTAATTTTGATACACTATGTTGTTCCATATATTCTGACATATCCATACGAATTATTGATTTTTCATTACCAAATAATTCTACAGATAAAGCTTTAACTAATTCTGTTTTACCAACACCTGTAGGTCCAATAAATATAAATGATGGTGGAGCTTTCCTTGTTTTTAATCCAGCTCTATTTCTTCTTATAGCATTTGAAACTGCATTTACGGCATTATCTTGAGATATAATTCTCTTGTGTAAATTTTCTTCTAAATGTAAAAGTTTTTCACTTTCTTCTTCAGAAATTTTTGTTGCAGGAATTTTTGTCCATGTTTCAATAGTTTGAGCTATATCATGTATTGTTAATTCATTTGGTTTATAATTTTTTTCTAGTGTTTCAATTTCTGTAATTAAATTGCATTCATCAGTTTTTAATTGTGCTGCTTTTTGGTAATCTTCAGTTGAATCATTTTCTATAGCATAATCTTTTTGTGCTTGTATTTCTGCTAATCTATTTTTTAATATTGTAATTTTAGATAATTTTTTATCATGAAGATTAACATTTGAACATGATTCATCAAGGATATCTATTGCTTTGTCTGGTAAAAATCTATCATGAATATATTTTTCAGACATTGTTACAATTTTTTGAAGTATATCATCTGGGACAGTAATGTTATGGTAAATTTCATAATATTTTTTAATACCTTTTAATATTTCAATTGAAGCTTTAATATCTGGTTCATCAATAACAACTGGTTGAAATCTTCTTTCTAAAGCAGAATCTTTTTCAATATGTTTTCTATACTCGTTTAATGTTGTAGTACCAATTACTTGAATACTACCATTAGATAATGCTGGCTTTAATATATTAGCTGCACTCATTGCATTTTCTGCATTACCAGCTCCAACTAAATTATGAATTTCATCTATTACAAGAATAATATTTCCGAATTGTTTACATTCTTCTACAATACCTTTAATTCGTGCTTCGAATTGTCCTCTAAATTGAGTGCCAGAAACTAAGGCAGTAAGATCTAAAAGATACAACTCAGATTTTAGTAATTTTGCAGGTACATCTTTGTTTATTATTTTTATAGCAAGACCATTTGCAATAGCTGTTTTACCAACACCAGGTTCTCCAATTAAAACTGGATTATTCTTTGTTCTTCTGTTTAGTATTTGAACAACACGACTTAGTTCTAAATCTCTACCGATTAGATTATCTAATTTTCCTTCTTCAGCAAGGTTATTTATATTAACTGCAAATGCATTTAAATATTTTTTCTTTTTTTCAATTTTTGTTTTAGTTTTTTCTTTAGTACCAATTTTTGATTCTGTGTCCATAGTATTATTAGGATTACCACTCATAAATTGTGAAAATATATTTGCAAATGGGTTGTTTTTCATTTCCTCTGAATTCATATCTACAGATTCTAAATTATCTAAATTTAATTCGGATAATTTATTATTTCCGTCAAAATTATCTATATTTCCTTCAATTTGTTCAGCAAATTTTGATAGAGTTTCTTGATTAATTCCACTTTGCTTCATTAATGTTTCTACAGGGTTAATTCCTCTTTTTTGGGCGCAAGAAAAACAAAGACCAGTTAATTCATTTTTGTCTTCAACTTGTTTATTTATAAAGATTATTGCTTGATTTTTTTTACAATCTGAACATAACATATTATTATTTCCTTTCATATTTAATGCTAATATATTATATATAATATATTAGTAAAAGTCAAATTATGTAACTGAAGAAAAGTCTAATAAATATATATTTTTTGCCTAAATGTAGATATTAAATATAAAAATTCTTACAAAAAAGAACTTAAACATCTTTATTTATATTTTTATTATTTATTGACATTTAGGTATATAAATATTAAAATGTAATTGAAATTACTAAGGAGGAATAATTATATGGTGAAAAGAGTAGCTATTTTAACTAATGGTGGCGATTGCCCAGGGTTAAATGCTGTTATAAGAGCTATTATTAGATCGGCTGAACAAAAGAATATAGAGTGCTATGGATTTATAAATGGTTATAAAGGATTATTAGAGAATGACTATGTTAAATTAAATAATAGTAAAAGAAGTTCAGGACTATTAAATAAAGGTGGAACAATAATTGGTTCATCAAATGATATTAATGCTTTTAGAATGAAAAAAGTTGTAAAAGGTAAAATAACATATGTAGATAAATCTGAACAATGTATTAAAAATTTAAAAAAATTAAAAATAGATTGTTTGTTTACATTAGGTGGGGATGGTACTCAAAAATCTGCTAGAGATTTTACAAAAAGAGGAGTTAACATTATTGGAATACCAAAGACAATAGATAATGATGTACCTTGTACAGAAGTTACTTTTGGATTTAATACAGCAGTTCAAACTGCTACTGATGCATTAGATAGATTACATACAACTGCAGAATCACATGAGAGAGTTATGATACTTGAAGTAATGGGAAGATATGCAGGATGGATTGCTTTAGCTTCAGGACTTGCAGGTGGAGCAGATGTAATTTTAATACCTGAAATACCATATGATATTAAAAAGGTTATAGAAAAAATAGAAACAAGAAATAAAATTGGAAAGCATTTTTCACTTGTTGTAGTATCTGAAGGCGCTAAACCTAAAAATGGAGAAATATCTGTAAAAAAGGTATTAGAAACAACACCAGGGTTAGATAGTATTAGGCTTGGTGGAATAGGTGAGCAATTAGCTATGCAAATAGAAGATATAACAGGGCAAGTTACACGTAATACTACTTTAGGGTATGTACAAAGAGGAGGAGTTCCTACAGCTACAGATAGAATTCTATCAACAGAGTATGGATATAAAGCGTTAGAGTTGGCGTCAGAAGGTGTATTTAATGTATTAGTTGTACAACAAAATGGAAGATTAGATTTTGTACCATTAGACAATGTGGTTGGTAATAATACAGAAATTGGTGCTGCCTCAGGTTATACAGAAAGAACTAATTTAAGAAAAGTAGATCTAAATGGAGATATGATGAAATCTGCAAGAGCAATAGGAATATCCTTTGGAGATTAATATAAAATTATTTAAATAAAGAAAAGAGCTTATGCTCTTTTTTTATGATAATTGAATTTGTATTATTTTAATTAAAGTTTTAGAAGAATATAATGAAAAATAAAATAATAATTTTATTCATAAAAACACCTTTTAATATGTTATTATTAACATATTAAAAGGCTATTTAAAAAGTAAATAAATTTATTATTTAGCAACTTTTAATTTTTTAGCTAATGAAGATTTTTTTCTGCTAGCAGTATTTTTCTTTAAAATACTTTTTGCACAAGCTGTATCGATTGCTTTTACTGCAGTTTTAAAGCTTGTTTCATTTGGGTTAGCTTCAAATTTTTTAACAGCTGTTTTATATTCAGATTTATTAATTGTATTTTGAGCTGTTTTTGTTGCTGTTGTTTTTACTCTTTTTATTGAAGATTTGATATTTGGCATTTATAATGCACCTCCTTATACTTACTTTGCATATTTTTACTTCACTATTTTAACATGTTATAATCTATTTTTCAAGTAATATACATAAAAAAACGAAAAATGCTTTAAAAAGCAACTTTTTAATTGACAGAAGAGGCAGTATAATATATAATATATATATCTTTATGGTGTGTATTTATACCATGTAGTATCCGAGAGGAGGGGAAACATAAATGTCTGAAATAAAAGTAAGAGAAAATGAAAATTTCGATAATGTATTAAAAAGATTTAAAAGACAATGCGCTAAAAATGGCGTAATGGCTGAATATAAAAAAAGAGAGCATTATGAAAAACCTAGTATTAAGAGAAAAAAGAAATCTGAAGCTGCAAGGAAAAGAAAATTTTAGAAATGGGTGATGCAGATGGCTTTAAAGGAAAGATTAATGGATGATCTTAAAGTTGCCATGAGAAATAAGGATGTTGTCAAAAAGAATACTATTACATTGATAAGAGCTGCAATTTTACAAATCGAAAAAGATCAAAAGATTGAATTAGACGATAATGGTATTATAGAAATAATATCTAAAGAGTTGAAAAAAAGAAAAGATGCAATGGTTGACTTTGAAAAAAGTGGAAGACAAGATTTAATTGATGGCTTAAAACAAGAGATAGAAGTTGTTAAAGAATATTTACCTGAACAATTAACATATCAAGAAGTCGAACAAATAGTAAAAGATACTATTCTTGAAGTTGAAGCAAAAGATATGAAAGATATGGGAAAAGTAATGCAAGCTGTAAAAGCTAAAACAGCTGGTGTAGCTGATGGTAAAACAATTAATGAAATAGTAAAACAACAATTAGCATAGTATAAAAATACAAGAGTATTCCTCTTGTATTTTTTCAATATAAATGGTTATGCATAAATAATTATTTATATTATTTTTTATTTGACAATAAAAACAAATGGTGTATAATGTAAAATAATCAAGGAGGAAATATGCAACTAAAAAAATATGATATAGAGAATAATATAACTTTTCATTACTTAAAAGATGATAAATATAAATCCAATGTTATATCTATGTTTTTAACAGTTCCTTTATTAAGAGAATCAGTAACATTAAATGTTTTGATTCCTTCAATTTTAAAAAGAGGAACACAAAAATATCAAGATTTACAAGCAATAGAAATAAGCTTAGAAAATTTATATGGAGCAAGTTTTGGTACTTCGGTGGACAAATTTGGTAATAATCAAGTTTTAAAGTTTTATATAGAAACAGTTAAAGATAGTATAGTAAATGATAATGTTTTTGAAAAATCATTAGATTCTTTTTTTGGTTTAATATTTGAGCCATATCTTGAAAATGGTACATTTAAGCAAGAATATGTGCAACAAGAAAAAGAACTATTAAAAATTGCAATTGAAAATAAAATAAATGATAAAATGAATTATGCTTTTAATAGATGTATTGAAGAAGTATGTGAAGAAGAAAATTATGGGTTATATAGTTTAGGATATATTAATGACTTAATAGATGTGAATAATGCAATATTGTATAATCAGTATATGTATATTTTAAAAAATGCTAAAATAGATATTTTGATTTCTTCAGATATGGATGAAAAATATGTTCTAAAATGTGTAAAGGATAGGTTGAATTATGAAATATTAAAATTTAGAAATATAATATATCAACCTAAGGCTACATATATTTCGAGTACAAATAATGAAAAAAATATTGTAGAAGAATTGGATGTTATTCAAGGGAAATTAGTATTAGGATTAACTATTAAAGAAATAGAAAAATTTGACACATATGATATTTTATTGTTGAATACGATTTTAGGAATAGAATCTAATTCTAAATTGTATCGTTTTGTTGTAGAAAAAGAACATTTAGCATATGAGGCAATTTCTGCTTTTATTCGTAATACAAATGTATTATTAGTTGAGACAGGTATAGATATAGTTAGTTATGATAAGGCTATAACAGTTATAAAAAAACAATTAAATGATTTGGAAAAAGGCAATATAACAAAAGAAGAATTCAATGGTTCAAAAAATGTTTTAATGACATTATATAAAACTACTAATGATTCTGCTTTTAGGACAATTAGTTATTATGCTAATCAATCAATTATGAATACTAATATAACTATAGAAGAAGCAATAAATAAAATAAATAATATTAAATTAAAAAATGTTATTAATGTTGCTAAGGCAATCAAGCTAAATACAATCTATTTTTTAAAGAATAGAGGTGCTAAATGAAAATACTTGAAGATAAAATTATAAAGGAAAAAGTATATATACATAAATATGGTAATGGACTTGAATTGTTAATTATACCTAAAAAAGGTTTTATTAATAAATTGTTAATGTTTGGTACACGATTTGGTTCAATAGATAATAAATTTGTTATAAATGGGGAAAAAGTTGAATTGCCTGATGGAATAGCACATTTTTTAGAACATAAGGTATTTGAAGAAAAAGATAATAGCGTAGTATTAGCTAAATTATCTGCATTAGGCGCATTAACCAATGCCTATACAACATATGATCATACAACATATTTTTTTGACACTATAGATAATTATGAAGAATGTGCAAAAATATTATTTAAATGTGTTCAATCACCACATTTTTCAGAAGATGGTATAAATAATGAAAGAGATGTAATAACACAAGAATTACAAATGTATAACGATGATGAAAATTCAAAAGTGTATATGAATCTTTTAGAAAGTATGTATTCTAATCATCCTATTAGAATTGATATAGGAGGGACTGTTGATTCAGTAAAAAATATCGATAAAGATATATTATATAAATGTTATAATTCATTTTATAATGTGTCTAACATGGTTGTATGTGTTTGCGGAGATGTAGATATTGATGAAACAATAAGTTTTATTGGTAGCTTAATCCCAAATAAAATTCAAAAAGTTGATTTGAAAAAATTATCTCCTGTAGAACAAAAAAAGATACTTCAAAAAAAGATAGTAGCAAAAATGGATATACATACACCATTGTTGGCAATTGGATTTAAAGATTCCAATATATCATTACGAAATAATGATGAAAGAATAAAGTATGATATATCTGTTCAAATTGTTATGGATATGTTATTGGGTAAGAGTTCTAATTTATATAAAGAGTTATATTATGATAATTTATTACCTGGTAGGTTAACCTTGGAATATTTATATGTGAAAGATGTAGCATATGCAATAATGCAAATGTCTACTACAAATCCAGAATTAGTAATTGAAAAATTAAAAAATGAAATGAAAAGTATTTCTTTTGATGAAAATACATTTCAAAGAATTAGAAAAACATTATATGGAGAATATATTAAAGAGTTTAATAGTATTTCAAATATTGGAATGACGGTTTTTGCTGATTATATGAGAGGTATAAATACATTAGATTATTCAGAAAATTATGAGAAAATAAGTTTTGATGATGTAAAGCAAGTTTTCAATGAGTTGTTTACAGAAGAGAATATGTGTGTTTCAATTGTAGAAAAGAAGGAGAAATAATAATGCCTATAGGATTTCCTAATTTTAATTTATGGATAACAATAGATAGAATTGCTTTTCCAATATGTAATATAGATATATATTGGTATGGAATAATAATTGCATTAGCCTATTTGTTAGCTGTAATTTTAATAATAATTGATACAAAAAAATTAAAGCTAAATGTAGATAATGTTATTATTCTAATTGTTTCTACAACTGTTTTGGGGGTGTTTGGTGCACGTTTATTTTATATTGCTTTTTCACCATTAGAATTAACATTTGCAAATATTTTAGATTTTCGAAGTGGTGGTTTAGCAATATATGGTGGATTAATAGTTGGCGCATTGACTGTATATTTATTATGTAAAAAATTTAAGTATAGTTTTTTAAAAATAGCAGATTTAGTTATTCCATATATTTGTTTAGGACAATGTATTGGTAGAATTGGTAATTTTATAAATCAGGAAGCATATGGAATTCAAACTGATGTATTTTGGAAGATGAGTATATTTAGCAATGGTGGATATATAAATGTTCATCCAACATTTTTATATGAAATGTTAATAACTTTGTCATTGTTTATATATTTATTTATTAAGCGTAAAACAAAAAAAATCGATGGGCAGTTACTATCTATATATTTAATTGTTTATGGTGTAGGCAGATTTATCGTTGAATCTTTCAGAGCTGATTCATTATTAATTTGCGATTTCAAAATTTCACAAATAGTATCAGTTTTAATAGTATTATTAGGAATAGTAATAGCGTGTTTTATTGTAAAACAGGGTAATAAAAATATAATAGATAAATGATTATGAAGCTAATATGTATATATTAAATAATATGAAAATAAACAAGGAAAATTTTCCTTGTTTATTTAGTTAAACTGATTATATAAGAATTGAAATGATGAAAAGAAATTTTATCATTTGGCAAGATTTCTTTTCCAGTAATGTTTTTGAGGTATAATCCATATGCATTTAATGCAATAGGAATCATCTGTGACATTAAGTCTTTTTCATTAGGAATCAAATCAATACAACAATATTTGAATTCGACTTCAATTGGTTCATTATATGAATCAGCAATAATCTTATTCTTTATTTTTTGTACGGTGTTACAACATGCCAAAAACATATCATGGCTAATTTTGTAATTATCAGTACAGAAAGAATTTAGTTTTTTTAAACTTTCCGTTACGTCATTACCGTTAATATGCATTTCACATATTTCATTGAAACCCATACCAATAAGTGAAACAGGTTGCTTAGTAGATAAAGTAGTTATCACTATTTTATTATATCATAATTACATATTTCTTTCAATATATAATAATTAAAGATAATTAAAATATTTAAAAATGTATACAAATTTTGAAATATATGGTGTATAATATTTTATTGAAAGAGAGGTAGTATGAGAAAATTAGATATTAATAATATATATAATTGTATATTTGGTGGAGCAATTGGCGATGCTTTAGGTTATCCGGTTAGAGATTTATCTTTTGATTTAATAATTGATGATTATGGTAAAAAAGGAATAACTGATTTAGTTTTAGATTGTGATTCAAGAGCAAGAATTACAGCTAATACTCAATTAACTATATTTACTATTGATGCATTAATTAGAGCTTATACTAGATACCATATTCATAGGGAAACAGAGATCACTAGGAAAATTACATATAATAATTATTTGAGATGGCAAGTTTATCAAGGAAGAGAATATAATAAATATATAGATATGAAGATGATAGAAGACAGTTATTTAAATTCTATTCAAGAACTTAAGAGCGAAAGATGTCCAGAACAAAGAATGATAAATATACTTGAAAATGAAGTTTATAGTGAAAAGGAAATTACCGAATTAAATTATAATTCTGGATTTGCTGCAATAACTAAAGCTATGCCATTTGGAATTGTATTTCGTAAAGAGATGGAATTAGCTTTTGATATGTCTGTTAGTATTGCTAAATTAACTCATAATGATCCAAGAGCATATTTATCTGCTGGTGCATATTCTATAATTATAGCTGGTATTGCTAATGGTGATACATTAGAAAAGAGTATAGCGGATGCATTAATAGTTATAAAAGATTCAGAAGATTCTGAACAAGTTCTAGAGAAAATAGAATTAGCAATAAAAATGTCTAAAGATAAAACACATTATCCAGAAAAGTTTGATGACTTTGGATTATGTGATGAGTCACATGAAGTTTTAGGTGCAGCATTATATGCATCTTTAGTATATAAAGATAATATTTCAAGAGCGCTATTATTTGCAGCAAATAATAGTTGTTATGGAAATAATATAGCTACATTAGTTGGTCAAATTTTAGGTTTGTATAAAGGACTTGATAATGTAACAAAAGAATGGATTAAATCATTGGAGATGAGTCAAGAAATAACTAGATTAGTTAGAGATTTTAATTATATTATAGATGATAATCTTCCAAACGAAATTGAAAAAGATAATGTAATTACAGATATTGATAAAATAAAAAGTTTAAGTAAAAAACAAATTGCAAAATGGTGGGTGGAAAAATATGATAAAATATAAAAAAATAATATTATCAGTAGTAATATTAATTGTTATTAGTATAATTTTAATAGTAGCTGTTAATAATTTTTTGAATAATAGTAATAATAAAGATATAAATGTAGATTTTGATATAGTAACAACATTTTATCCAGTACAATTAATTGTAAATAATTTAATACAAAATGTTAATGGGGTAAATAGTGTTAATGTATCTCAAAATGTTGGCGGTTGTATTCATGAATATGAATTTACATCTAAAGATATGAAAACATTTGAAGAAGCTGATTTAATTATTAAAAATGGACAAAGTATAGAAGAATTTTTGGATAAAGAATATTTTGATAATTTTGAAATATTTGATTCCAGTAGTAATATTCCTAATGTTAATGTATCTAAACATTGTTGGATGAATATTGATAATTATATTTCACAAGTTATGCTAATATCTGAAAAAATAATTGAGAATGATCCTTTTAATCAAAATATGTATTATGATAATATGGATTCATATATATCTAAGTTGCTAGCGCTAAAGCAAGAATATAATAATGTGTCTAGTCAAACTAATATTGCAATAACAAATGATGCATTTAAATATTTTGCTAATGATGGGATTTTCAATATTTCAGCAGAATTACTATCTATACATGAGGGGAATTATGTTGCAAGCGATATAGCGAGTTTTATAGATAAAATTAATACTACAAATACAAAAGTTATATTAATAGATAGTGAAACTAATAAAGAAAATGTAGCTTTAATTGAAATGCTAAATAGCAATACAGATGCAAGAATATTTGTTATAGATTTAATAGTTGAACCAACAGATAATTTAAATCAATATATTGAATCAATGCAAAACAATATAAATGTTTTAAAGGAAGCGATTGAATATGGAAAATAATTCTGAAAGAAAAATTCATATTGCAAAACATAATTCTTGTGGATTGTGTTGTGTAAAAATAAATAATATTAGTGTAAAAATTGATAATAGAATTATTCTTGATGATATTAATATTCATATGCATTGTGGCGAAATAACGTGTATTATAGGGCCTAATGGAGCGGGTAAATCTACTTTATTGAAATCTATATTAGGTATGACTAAACATACTGGAAGTATTTCATATTTAAATAAAAATGATGATATTACTTCAAAACCAATTATTGGTTATGTGCCACAAAAAATATCTGTAGAAAAAAATATTCCTATATCTGTTAAAGATGTTTTAAATATTGCCAAAATAGATATAAATAATAATGTTTATAAAAAAGTAATAGATATATTAAAAATTTCAGATTTATTAAATAAAAAAATGGGTGAGCTATCTGGTGGGGAGGTTCAAAAAGTTTTAATTGCATTAGCAATGAATCCATTCCCAGATATATTATTATTTGATGAACCGATTGCTAATATTGATAGAATTGGAATAACTCAAGTTTATAAGATAATATCTACGTTAAGAGAAAATTTTGATATAGCAATAATTGTTGTATCACATGATTTAGAAAGTATGTATAATTATGCTGATAATGTTATTTTAATGGATAAAAAAGTTTTAAAACAAGGAAGTCCCAAAGAAGTTTATGATAGTGATGAATTTAAAAAAGTATTTGAAGTAGGTGATATAAATGTTTGAGTATGAATTTATGCAAAATGCAATGATACTTATATTGATTATATCGCCATTATTTGGTTTATTAAGTACTATGGTGTTAAATAATAGACTTGCATATTTTTCTGATGCATTAGGTCATAGTGCATATTTAGGAATAGGTATTGGATTACTATTAGGTATAGCAACTAATAATGTGTTACCTGTAGTAATATTTTCAGTTCTATTTGCAGTATTATTAGTTATTATTAAAAGAAGATATGGGGAAGCGCCAGATACCGTTATTGGAATAATTGCATCAATAAGTGTAGCTGTAGGTATAATTATTTTAACTGGTTTTGGTGGATTACAGAAATTTTCTCAATTACTTGTAGGGGATATTTTATTAGTTGCCCAAAATCAATTATTACCATTAGCTATATTAGCAATAATTTTAATTATTATATTTTTATTGATATACAAAAAACTAGTTTTGATAAGTGTTGATGAATCGTTAGCAAAAAGTAAAAATATTAGTCCTGTGCTATATGAAATAATTTTTACAAGTATGGTAGCAATAACTGTTGCAATGTCAATTAATATTGTTGGTATATTATTAGTAAGTGCATTGTTTATTTTACCTGGTGCTATATCTAAAATGATTTCAAAAAATATGAAACAATATATAATAATTTCTACTATTAGTTGTATTATTCTGAGTGTAATTGGTTTAATAGTTTCATATTATTTTTCAATACCTACTGGAGCAAGTATAGTAGTTTGTTTAGGAATAGTATATATAATGACTTTGCTTTTAGTGAGTTTTAAAAGATAAAATAAATAAAAATAATTTTATTTTTTAGCAAATAATATAAAACATTAATGTTGTTTAAAATGTTTTTTATATGTTATAGTTTTTAATAAAAATAAAATCTTATTTTGTATTTTTGTTAAAAATGAGAGGGGTTATATAATGAAAAAAGGAATAAGTTTAGTAGCGTTAATAATAACAATAATAGTGTTAATAATATTAACTGCGGCAGTTGTAATAACAGGAGTAAACGCACCCAAAAATGAACAGTTAGCAGTATTTTTAAATAATATATCAACAGTGCAAGAAGCGCAATAAATTTAAAAATGTTAAATAATATGGCTAAATATGCAACAACAGAAGGTGACTTAGAAAAATATAAATGGGTAGGAGTAATACAAGGATATACAGAAGCAAATGCAGAAAATAATGATGCATTACCAGAATCTGTATTACAAATAGCAGGAAAAGATGTATTATCAATAGACGAAAGTTTAAAAAATAATTTATCAATAAGTGAAACAGAGGTATCAAAGTATTATGTAACAACATTAGGAAAAGTATATTATCAAGGATTTGAATATGAAGGAAATATCTATTATGATAAAGATACAATAGGAATAGGATCATTAAGTGAAGGCGAAAATGAAGGCGAAAATATTGCATTAGGAAGTTTAGTGCCAGTAATAACACCGGAAAGTAAAACAATAATGGTATCAGTAAATTCTGTAAGGTATAAATATAGTAAGGATGGAGGTATAACTTGGGAACCAGAAGAAGGAACAACAAATCCGAATTATATATTTGAAAATTTAGATCCAGAAACAGAATATAGTATAAAAGTAATGGCGATAGATAGTTTA
Source organism: Clostridia bacterium (assembly GCA_028701115.1). Taxonomy (GTDB): domain Bacteria; phylum Bacillota; class Clostridia; order TANB77; family SIG350; genus CALYAQ01. The sequence continues at coordinate 1,485 of JAQVRJ010000006.1, read as the reverse complement.
GGCAATACAACGGAGTCTCTTGTGTGTTCAACAACAACATTAGAGGATACAGAAACAATGGATGGAACATATAATGCAGATAAAGGAGTGAATAGTCCAAAACTAGATACAGGAATGATAGCAGTATATTTGGGATATAAATGGTAATGAAATAGCCCAATATAATGAAGGAGTATTAAACTCTAATTTTGTATATAATGATTGGTATGATTATACAGGAAGTACAGCATTATTTGCAACAGATTATACATCAAGTAAATGGGCAAATGCTAAAACATCAGATGGAAGTTATTGGGTATGGATACCAAGATATGCATATAGTATAACAAGTGGATATCATGATCAAACAAGAGAAAGTAATAATTCAGGAAAAATAGATATAGAATTTATGAAAGGATTAACTGATGAATCAAAAACAGGAAGAATATTATTTCAAAATGCATTAGGACAGGGTAATTGGAATATACATCCAGTATTTAGATACAATGATGGAACAGAAAAGAAATTAGCAGGAATATGGGTAGCAAAATATGAGATGAGTAATAATGGTAGTAATGTACCACAGTCAAAACCAGGAATAGTGAGTTGGAGAAGTATAACGGTAGCAGATTGTTTTACGAAATCTAAAGATATGTATACACAGTATAACAGTCATTTAATTAGAAATTGTGAATGGGGAGCTGTAGCGTATTTAGCACAAAGTAAATATGGTAGACATGGTGTACAAGTTGGAATGAATAGTTCAAACTATATAACAGGAGCAAGTGTAACACAAAGCACAACAGGAAATAAATATGTAGTTTTTGACATGAATGGAGGAGCATGGGAATTTGTTGCAGCAGGATTAAGTACAAATGTAGCAAATACTTTTGGAAGTGCAAATGCGAAATATTATGATGCTTATACATCATATGGAGATAGATATGGAGATGCGGTATATGAGACATCAACAAGTTCATCTGGTAATACATCATGGTATGGAGATATTTCTAGTTTTCTTAACTCAACTCTTACGTTTCATGGACGTGGTGGATTTTATGGCATTGGTGAGGCGGCAGGTTTGTTTGGATTTAGCCCTGATGAGGTTGTAGCGCGTGACGGCGTTTCGTTCCGTACAGCCTTGTGGGGAGCACTTTAAAATAATGGTTACTAGCATTTTTAAAATGTGAAATATTTGATGAAACAAAATTGATTGAAAGAATATAAAAAGCAAAATTTATATATAATGAGACATAAAAATAATAACAATTTTTTAATTGATATTATTTTTATTTTTTATACATTTGTTATATTAAGAAAGTATTTTTTTATAAATTAATTATATAGGGTAATATTGTAATTATTGTTAATATATTACAAAAAAAGTTGACATAAATGAAAAAAAAGTGTAAAATATATATGTATGAAAAAAAGTTTTATTTACCCAGTAATTATACTTGTTATAATTGCAATTGTACTGAGTTCTGGATGTATTGATAATAAGAA
>JAQVRJ010000039.1 GCA_028701115.1 Clostridia bacterium | reverse complement strand
ATTCTTTTCTCATATCATCTAGCTTTACTTGTTTAGTTATATCTTGTACTAATACTATAACTCCACCAATAACATCATCTTCTTTTTGGAATGTTTCAAAATATATATTAACAACACTATCACCTATTACTAATCTTTGTTCAGAAGAAGTAAAATCTTGTAAAAAAATTACTTTTTCTATATTAACATCTAAATTCAATTTTTTAAATATATCATCAAATCTTTTATGTTTTGTATTTATATTTAATAATCTAATTGCGGCTGGATTTTCATATATAAGATTGCCATATATATCAAATGCCATTACACCATCAGACATATGTAATAATATTGTTTCAATTTGTGCTTTTTGATTAGAAATCTCATTAACATTTTCATTTAACTGATTACTTAAAAATCTAAATTTTTCAACAAGATCATATACTTCATTTTTAATACCATGTGTTTCTATCTCATCAATTTTTACATCATTACCTTTTATTACATCATCAAGATTTTTTCTTAATTTATTAATTGGCATAACAATATTTTTAGTTAATAAATATGAAATTATAAAAGTTAAAATTAAAAATACACCTATTAAAGCACAACCTATTTTTACATAATCAAATAATTGTTGTTGTATAAATTTTACACTATCTATTATATATATAGTAAATATTATTTCACCATTTGTATCTTCGATAAAAGACTTATATACATATTGATTATCTATAAAATTTAATCCATAAGCTACATTTTTATACTTCATATATATTTTTTGTATACTTTCATCTTCCCTAACTATATTACCATTATTATCTAATAATATTCCAATTCTATTTTCGTTATATATGCTGAAATAACTTAAAAAGTTATAGTAATTAACATCATTATCTACAGATATATTTTTAGATAATATTTTACTCGCACTATTATACCCATATAACAAACTATCTTTATATACTTGCTCTATTTTTACATAAGAAAAAAATGTTATAGAAAAAAGTATAACTAATATCATTAACACAAATATTAATATAATTCTAGTTTGTAAACTATTTTTTTTCATAAACACCTCATCATTTAAAAAAGCGAATTAATCGCTCTCTTAAGATTTATTGATATAATCCAACTTATTTTTGCTCTAAATTACCATTGAAATAATAACCTAAGCTTCTCTTTGTTAAAATTAATTCTGGATTGCTTGAATCAGATTCAATTTTTTCTCTTATTCTTCTTATTGTAACATCTACAGTTCTAACATCACCATAATAATTGTAACCCCATACTTTTTCAAGTAACTCTTCTCTTTTAAATACTTGTCCTTTATGAAGTATTAAAAACTTAAGTAATTCATATTCTTTTAATGTTAAATCAACTTCTACTCCTCTAACCTTAACTTCATATTTATTAAAATCTATTGTTAATATCCCAAAATCATAAAATATTTTTTCTTCATTATTTTGTACATTTTGAGCAATAACTGAATTTATACCATCCATTTTTCTTAAATTAGCTTTTACACGTGCTATAACTTCTCTTGTATTATACGGTTTAGTAATATAATCATCAGCACCCATTTCTATACCTAATATTTTATCTACAACATCTTCTTTTGCTGTTAACATGATTATAGGAACATTAGACTTTTCTCTTATTTTCTTACATACTGTTAAACCATCCATTTTAGGCAACATTACATCTAAAAGAATCAAATCTGGATTCTCATTAATAGCTCTTTGATATCCATATTCACCATCAAAAGCATCTATTATTATATATCCCTCTTTTTGTAAATTTAATGTTAATAAATTTACTATTTCTTTTTCATCATCTACTATTAATATCTTTTTTTGCTCAGGCACATTAACAACTCCTTTATCAATTTCAATATTATTCTCATTATATATGATGTATTGCATAATGTCAAACATATTACAAATTTATTACAATATTTTATTACCAAAAAAAATAACAAAATGTCAAAAAAATATTGAAAAAAATTTAATAATAATGTATACTATAATAGTAATTAACTTTACACCTATCTCAACAAATTTTTTTGGGAGAATGAACAAAAATGGCACATAATGCAGCTTACTGCTTACATGATAACGTAAGTAATACCGTTAAAAAATTAATTAACGGCAACATCCAATGTGAACCAGTAAAAAAAGCTTTAGCTTTAAATGGTTCTCTCGTATCGGAAGCAAGATTAAATGCAGCAGCAGCTTTCTTAAATGCTCTTGCAAAAAAACATGGTGCAAAATTAGAAATGACGGGTACAGATTTTTACGAACCTTGTACTCTTTCAGATGAAGATTACGAACCAGTAAGAACAAAGGCTTTCTATCAAGAAATGCTTACTGTCGAACAAACCATCATTTCACAAAATCCCAATTCGGCAATTAAGCCATTCCTCGACGTCCTAATTATTAACTATATGGACTTTGAGGATAAAACAGAAATGCTTAATAGCCTAATAAAAAATTAACATAATAATTCATGTTTTTTTTTTGCAAAAAAACACTTATTCTAATAATATTACTTGAATTTTCTTCTTTTTTAATATATAATAAATAGGTATAAAATACAAAAATATTATAGGTGGGTGGTTTTTTTGATTAAAGCAATAAATAAGAATTTTGACAGTTTTTTACAAAAACATAATATTGATAAAGCAACATTAATAGCATATGTTTTTACGTTATTAACTATATTTGTACTAATAAATAGAATTTACGAAGTATTCTACACAATTATTACAGGTGTGGCATCATCATATTGGCATCCAATATTGTATGCATTAGCATTAATTTGTCCTGCAATTGCATTTGCATATGCATGTTCATCAAAATTTGCTAAAACATTAGGACACAAAGTAAAATTTGCAGTTTGGGCTGGTGGCTCATTCTATTTAATTATCTTTGCGATGTTAATACAATGGTGTAATAAGTTAATATGGATGATATTAGTAAAAGTTCCATCATTTGCATATGTTATAGCAAATATGCCTGAAACAATATTACCAGCAATTAGGTATGGTACAATAATACTACCTATATTTACAATTCCAATATTCATTGGATGGTATATAAACAGTATTAAACATGATGTTCTTTATACAGGTGCCATCGAAGATTACGAAGGTAAGATTCCAACAACACAATACATACCAACAGGCCCATATACTTGTGAAGTTGAACTATGTAAAGATGTTAAAACAGATAGAATGGTTAAAACACCTGAAAAGAGAAGATATGAAGCTACACTTATTCAAGGTGCTACAGGTACAGGTAAAACTGCAACAATGATTGAACCTATGTGTGCTTGTGATATAGAAAAGAAATTTTTCTTCTTAGAGGAATCTAAAAAATTAGGATATGAAGCATTAAAATCTGGTTTTGCAACATTAGGAAGACCTCTTACAAATGAATTCTTAAATGATAATTTTACATTAGATTTCCTAGTACCAGTTGAAAAACATTTTGATGAATATGTAGATTTAATGAAAAACATGATTCTATGTATTGATCCAGATACACATAAGATATTCTATAAAACTTTAGGATTAACTTTAATTGCTCCTGATGCTGAATGTATAGGAAGAATTAGAGATGTTGCAAAAAACTATAATATAAATGTTAACTATATTGATCCATTGGATCCAAATTCACTAGGTATGAATCCGTTTATATTAGAAGATCCAGCACAAGTAGCTATAATAATTTCTACAGTATTAAAAGGAATGTATGAATCAGAAAATGCTGGAGAAAGTAATGTTTTCTTCGCTAATGTAACTCAACAAGCTCTTGAAAACTTAACAATATTATTAAAAGTAATGTATCCTAAAATGAATAATGGTGCAATGCCAACATTAGAAGATATGTTAAAAATGTTATATGATTTCAACTTAGTTGAACAAACTTGTGAAGAAATGAAAAAAGATCCAGTACTATTTGAAGAATATAAAGTTTTAATTGGATACTTTGAAAGAAACTTCTATAAACCACCAGTTAATATAAATGGTTTTGAAATTCCTGGTATTATAGGTAGTGGAAGAAAAGATACAGAAAAATTTATTTATGGTACTATAACACAATTAGATAACTTATTAAGACATCCAGGTGTTAAAAATGTTATATGTAGTAGAGAAAGAAATGTAGCATTAGATGAAATATTAGAAAAAGGTGGAGTAATAACTGTTTGTACACAAAAAGGTACTCTTGCAAATATATTATCTAAAGCATTTGGTATGTTCTTTATACTAGCATTCCAATATGCTGTATTAAGAAGACCTGGTAGCGAAGAAAATCGTGTACCACACTTCTTATATATAGATGAATTTCCAGACTTTATTAATAAAGAAACAGAAACATGTTTCACACAATTTAGAAAATATAGATGTGGTATGGTAATTGCAATTCAAAACTTGTCTCAATTACAAAGAACACAAAGCATGAAATTCTATAGAGAAGTTGTTTTAACAAATACAAAAACACAAATTATATTTGGTGATACAAATATTGAAGATAGCCAATATTGGGAAAGTACTCTTGGCATCAAAGAAATTTGGGTTTGGGGTACAAGCTGGAACCCAACAAAGAGTCCAAATGATGATGGTTCTTCAAATATGGGTGGTATTCAACAAATAGATAAGAAAAACTTTAAAGCTACAAAACTTCAAGGTTTAGGATTTAAAAAATGTGCATTCAAAACAAAAGATGCTACAGGTAAAACAAAAGTTGGTACAGGTATAACAGATTTCTTAGCAGAAAAACATAAGAAACCTCATACAAGTAAATACTATAATTATGAACCATTCCTTTCATCAGGATTTAATTCTTCAGAGTTCTTTACTGGAGATGATTCAACAGCATTTAGAAATACAATATCAGACAATGGTGCAGAATATGTAGATATAATAAATGATGCCTTTACAGCAAAACCAAATGATATCAATAATATTAACACTACTAATATAGAAGTAAACATTCCTACATTTGATGATAACAATGATTTTACAATCATATTTGATGATGGTGCTGGAAATGTTAAATCTATAGATAATGAAACTAATAGACCTACATCTAAAAAAAGAGGTAGAAAACCAAAAACTGATACTTCACCTATTAAAGATATCCTAGGTGACACAAATGATAATCCAATAAAAATAAATAACAAAAAATAATATTTATTAGGAGTTTAAATGAAAAACTTAAATAATTTTTCAGAGCTATTAGTACAAGAATGCATAAATGATCCTGGTGTATCTGCACAATTAGTAGGATTAGAAAATCCATATAAAATACTAAAAGCACAAGCATTAGGAGAAGAGGAATTGGCATCTTTCATGAAATGATTGATCCAATTATTCAAAGCTGTGATAAAAATAACATTCCAATTGCATTACAAACGCATAATATTAACAATATTCCAAAATATGAACATTTCGGTTTCAAAGTAATGGAAATTATAAAATCAGATAAAATTGATCTTACATGTTACAATATGTTAAGAAAAAAAATAAAAATAATAGAACTTGCATAATAACAAGTTTTATTATTTTTTTATTGACAAAATACTATAATATATGGTATATTTATAGAGCAAATTCATAATATATGAATTTGAATATAAGTATATATGGCGCCATAGCCAAGTGGTAAGGCAGAGCTCTGCAAAAGCTTCATGCGTCGGTTCAAATCCGACTGGCGCCTCCAAATAAAAAACAAGTTTCGATTGAAACTTGTTTTTATTTATCTAACTTCAGCCTCTTTATTTATATCCCTTTTTTCATTAATATCTACATATTTATTTACTACAAAATAACTTAAATCTATTCCATAATCTTTTAAATCCATTACTAATTCTTTACCTAGAACTAGATTAATACCTTTATCATTTTGTATCATTGTAATATTACCATTAGATTGTCCTATATTGCTTTTTTCATATCTATCAAGATATAATTTAATAGTTTCAACTATTCCCTCTTTGTTCATATATGATGGAGTAATATTTACAACTTCAGAAATACTATCTTTTCCGCCAAATACTACTTTATAATTACCATTATTATTATCATAAGAAAAGCATAAATTCATACCATTATTATACACATCTAATATATCTTGTCTAATATTATATTGATTTTTTAATCCTGTATTAATTACATATTCATCTATAGCCTGTTTAGTCCCTTCTATTGAAGATATAACAGACATTGGATTAACAGACATTGCATTATTCCTATTATATTCATTTATCTCTTGTTGATTATATTTATAATTACATTTTTCTACATTTCCATATTTTATTTCATCTTTTTCTAATCTATGTGAATTTTTAAAATTCACATCAGATTGCAAACAATTATTTAAATCCGCACCAGATAATATTTCGTAAATATCATATGTTAAATCCACATTATACCAAATCTCGTCAACCTTCACTTGATTATATGAATGTCCATTTCCTTCAGAAAGACAATCTATAGTTTTGGCATCTATATTACAACAAGCTAAAACATTTCTAAATATATCTGCAAAACCTCCACAAACACATTTACCATTCAATAAACCATCTTCTAAATCAATGCTCTTCTTATTTAATTTTTCGCTTTTGGCATTTAATAATGCATCTCTATCATATGCTATTCCTGATGCAAGAATCTTTTCTATTTGTACAACTTTTTTAGCATCTGGTAAATTATTATCTACACTTTCAATTATTATATCTATTATTTGTCTTATATCTGCATATTTATCTACATCATATTCCTCATAAGTATCAAAAGTCCTTAACACATTTATATTGTCAAATTTGCAATGTCCTTTTAATGTATCCTTCATAATACTTAATTGACTCATATTTAATTCAGATACATCGTTTATAGTTTGATTAAAACTATATCTATCTGGAAATTCATTTATCATTTTATTAATTTCATCACATACTTCTTGTAATTCAACTAAATTTTTTAATTCAATAGTATTAATACTAAGATTAGCTGTATTATATACATTTCTAACATTCTCTATATCTTCCATACTGCTTACACAAATTGAAGGTATGTTAACTGTATATGTTTCAAATGAAGACATATCTTCCATTTTAATTGGCATTTCTGTAAATGTTTTTCTTCTAACAGCTTTATACATATCATATTGAGTAGGTTTATCATATACCCCTATACTTTTAGCCGTTTGTTTAGATATTTGTACTTCCCCCGTTTTACAATCATCTAAATATATATTCATAGTTTTCAAATTATTAAATTTTTTTAAATCTAAAAAACTATTATCATTATTTGTTAATTCCAAGCTACGCAAATCTTTAAAATTATATAAGCAATCAAAATTACTATCTTGTAAATTCAATCCACTTATGTCTACATAAGATAAATTGATATATGAAGACAATTGAAATAATTCAGATAAAAATTGATTTGTTTTAGATATTCGCTCTGAATTAGATATAACTTTATTATAATCATTATCATCAAGTATAGCTACATCATTATTCTGATTTATATATTCTACTAAATTAAAGTTAAGCACTTTAATTTCACTTAACTCTTTAATTGATATGTATCCAGGTTCTATATTTAATGCATATGCTAGCCATTCACTATTAATTTTGATTTCCATATATAGCTTTTACCTCCTAAATCAGTATATCATATAAAGTGAAAAAATCAACATATGTTTTTTACTTTTTTAACATTTAATATATATGTAATATTTAAATACTAAATGCTAAATATGTTTGACAAAAGCTTTTAAAAAATGTATACTTTAAATACATTATTTTAAGGAGAAAATAAAGATGAATTTAATATTATCAATAATTTATTTAATTTTAACATTTACACTAACAGTATTATGTTATAAATACTTTGGAAAAACGGGTTTATTTATTTGGATTTGTATACTTATAGTTATGGCAAATATACAAACAATTAAAATATCTGATTTCTTTGGTTTTTCATTATCATTAGGAAATATAGTATATGCTGGAATATTTTTATCCACAGATATATTAAATCAAAAATATGGCAAAAAGAGTGCTGAAACAAGTGTAAAACTAAGTTTTATTGTTATGATTGCATTTACATTATTAATGTATATATTTCTATACTTTATACCAAATGCTTACGATACATCACAAGGTAGTTTAGAAACAATATTTAGTATTATGCCACGTATCGCCATAGCAAGTTTATTAGCTTATTTTACAAGTCAGTTTATAGATATAAATATTTTTGATAAATTAAAACAAAAATATAACAAAATATGGTTAAGCAATAATGCTAGTACTATTATTGGCCAAACAATAGATACAATAATATTCGTTTCAGTAGCATTCATTGGTACCTTACCATTTAACGAAGTAATCGAAATAATTATAACCATGTTAGTAATAAAATTTGTTATTGCTATTGCGGATACACCATTTATGTATTTAGCCAATAATATAAAAAAAGTAAAAGAAATAGAATAAATAAAAGAAGTTGATTAATATTAATCAGCTTCTTTTATTTTCTCTAAATCCACATCTTTGACATAATGGATTAATTAATTTATTTCTTCTAAATCCCTGTATAATATCTAATACTTGTTTAGATTTTAATACTTCACCAATATCATCTTTAAATATATTTCCAAGTAATATATTTCCTTCTTGATCAAGACAACAAG
>JAQVRJ010000038.1:3878-8874 GCA_028701115.1 Clostridia bacterium | reverse complement strand
GGTGCTGAATGTGCAAATTATCCTTTTTGTACTATCGAGCCTAATGTAGGTATGGTAACTGTACCTGATGAAAGAATACATAATTTAGCAAAATTGTACAATCCAGAAAAGATTACTTATGCAGTTACTGAATTTGTAGATATAGCTGGATTAGTAAAAGGCGCAAGTAAGGGTGAAGGATTAGGTAATAAGTTCTTATCTCATATTAGGGAAGTTGATGCTATTGTTCATGTTGTAAGATGTTTTGAAGATGAAAATATAGCGCATGTAGATGGTAGTATTGATCCAGCTAGAGATATTGAAATTGTAAATTTAGAATTAATATTTTCAGATATAGAAGCTGTGGATAAAAGATTTGAAAAAGCAGTTAAGATGTTAAAAGGAGATAAAAAGTATCAAATTGAAATTGATGGTTTAAATAAATTAAGAGCTCAATTAGAAAAAGGTATAAAAGCAGATTTAAGCATTTTAACTGATGATGAAAAAGATTTATTAAAAGACTTATATTTATTAACATCAAAAAAAGTAATATATGTTGGTAATGTTTCTGAAAGTCAATTAGTTAATATCGAAAAAGATGTTAATATTAATAAACTTAAAGAAGTTGTAAAAGATGAAAATACAGAAGTAATTCCATTGTGTGTAAAATTTGAAGAAGAATTGGCTGGATTTGATGATTCTGAAAAAAAAGAAATGCTACAAGAATACGGATTAAAAGAGTCTGGTTTAAATAAGCTTATTAAAGCTAGTTATAATATGTTAGGGTTAATGTCATTTTTAACAGCTGGTGAACCAGAGGTAAGAGCATGGACGATAAAAAAAGGAACAAAGGCACCACAAGCTGCGGGTAAAATACATTCAGATATTGAAAAAGGATTTATAAAGGCAGAAGTTGTATCATATGAAGATTTAATTTCTTCGGGATCAATAAATTCTGCTAAGGAGAAGGGTTTATTACGTATGGAAGGAAAAGATTACATAATGCAAGATGGAGATGTAGTATTTTTTAGGTTTAATGTATAAATAATAACTTTTATATTAAATATTAATGTTTTATTTGAATTTTAGTAATTAATATATTACTATTTTATTACACTTGTATTACAAAATAATAATAAATAAATATTTTTTTAATAAAAGTATTGAAATGTTAATTGATTTAGGTGAAAATAGTATTATAAAATTTGTATTGTGTAAGAAAGGTGCCAAAATATGAAAAAAATTGTTTTAACAATAATTTTAACAATTGTTTTAGCTATTCCCGCTTTTTCAGCTAGTGAATGGTATTCTGAAGGATATACTTGGGCAAAAGACGAAAATATTATATCAAGTAAAACTAAATCACAATTGTTTTCCATAATAAAGCCGAATGACTTTTATGTTATGATATTTAAATATTTTGACTTAAAAGGATTTTATAATCCTAATGATACATTCTTTAAAATGGATGATTATAAGTCGGATAATTATATATTGGTTGCTACCGAAAGACAATTATCAGCATACATTCAAAAAGAATGGTTAACAAATGATGAATACAAAAAGATATCTTCATTGATAGATAATGCAAGAAATGTTTTGGAAAAGAATGTGAAATATTTTGAGTCGCAGGAGTTAGAATCAATAAATTACTATTTAGATATGATGGAATATTTATTATATAATAATATTTATGATTATCAATATAAATCACAAATTTATGTTAAAAAACCCAAAAATGCTGATAAGTTTATTGAATATAAATTAATACCATATTATGGATTAATTACAAGAGAAGAGTTTTTAAATTTAATGTATTATTATGATGTTTCACGTGGTTCGACATTTTCAACTGGTCAAATGGTGGGATATTATAGATATAATAATATTTTGTTAGGGTATAATAATAATTTAATGTTAAACGAATATATGAATTATGCACATTTCGTAACATTTTTAATTCGTATGTAAAAAAAATTAAGGAGAAAAATATGTCATATTATTTAGGTTTGCATATAAATGATAATTATATCAAATATGCTAAAGTAAAAATTGAAGATAATAAAGAACCTAAAATAAAAGTTTACGGTGTAGACTTTTATGATAATTTACAATTAGCATTGGATAGAATTATTGGTGAAACATATAGCTTTGATGTCGAAATATCAATAAATTTAAAAGATGAAAGTTATTATAACTTTGAAGCTTTTTCTGGTATGAATTACGCTAATTTAAAAAAACATATATCATTGATTTTCGCAGAAGAGGTTTGTGTTAAAAATAATTATTCTCCAAGCAGTTTTGAAACAAGATTAATAAAAGTTAAAAATGATTTAGATCAAGATTCTACAAAGGTAATATATATAGCTGTTAATAAAAACAATTTAGCTAAAACAAAGCAATTGTTAAAAAGTAAAGTTAAAAAAATATTACCATTGTCATTTGCAAATTTAAGTTTAATAGCTGGGGGACAACATTCCAATTATGCAATTTTGGATATTGATTCATTAACAACATTAACTATAGTTGTAAAGGGTAGTGTTAAAGATGTTATTACAATAAATTTAGGTATGGATAACATTTTGGATAAGATGAAAAAAATATATAAAACTTATGCTAAATCTTATGCACAATGTAAAAATATAATTTTAATGAATGAAGGCGTAAAAGCTTTATTCGCTAAGAAGAGTATGGATAGTGAAAATAGCAATGATTCGGTTAATGGTGTAGATGATTCAGAATTAGTAACGCCAATTTTATTTGAAATAGTAGAAAAAATTAATGATATTTTAAAAGAATACGTAGGAGTAGTAAATAAGGTATATTTAACAGGTTCCGCTGTAATAATAAATAATATAGATTTATATTTTGAAGATGCTTTAAATGATATATCTGTTGAATTATTAAAACCATATTTTATCGGTAATGATTTAGAAGTTAATCAAAAAGCAAAAGAAATGATAGAAGTTAATAGTGCAATTGCTTTAGCTATTGCATCAGATACGGTTGGAAGCGATAGTATAAATTTTGCTAAGAAATCTGCAATAAATATGCAGGCATTATTAAACAATAAAGTTTTATCAGCAGTCATTCCTAAAATTTTAGAAATAAAAAATAAAATAATGGCAAAAATTCCAAAGAAAAAAAAGAATAATGATGCTACAAGCAATGAAAGTGATCCAAATGTATTTGTCAATATTAAGTCGAAAGTTGCAAATATAATTTCTAAGAAAAAACATAATAAAGACACTAATCCACTTATAGATGAAAAAGAAAATCAATTTATTTCAAAAATAAAGAAGGTTAATGATTCAATATCTATAACGACACCAAGATTAATTATTTCAGTATTATTATTTATATTTATTGCATATTCATTAACAGTAATTTTGATAAATAATAAATATCAATCTTCAATTAATGAAGTGGATTTAAAAATTGGTAATATGCAATCAGTAATTTCAAATATCGATAGTGATATATTATATATCAATAATAATAAACAAAAGTATAAAACATTAGAAGAAAATATAAAAACTTTATTAAGTCAATTAAATGAAGTTAATGGATTAGTAAATGATATACCAAGCTTTTTAACAAGAATTGCATTAATAATACCTGATGAAGTTGTTATTACAAGTATTTCAATAGATAATAATATAGCTAAGATAGAAGCTCAATCACAAACATATGCACCATTAGGTTTCTTTATATCTGGATTAAAAGAGGAAGAAATAATGTCAAATATTACCACGAAAATTAAAGAAGATTCTGAATTGCAACAAGTTGTTGTAAGTGGGGTGGTAAAATGATTAAAAAAATTATTACCTTTTTGGTTGCAGGATTATTGTGTTTCTTAAATGTGTATGTTATAATGAATGGATTAATTATTGGTAATTTTATTAGTATACCATCATATAATTCAGTACCACAGAATATAACAGTATACAATGAAAAAATTACACAATATGAACAACTTGTAAATGTTGAATTTGAGAATAAAATTACAGCATTAGAAAAATCAAAAACAGAATTTGAGACTGTAAAAGCTTCATATTTAGATACAAAGAATCTTAATTCATATGAAGATTTAATCCAATTAACAAGAGATAAACAGTATCCAATAGAGTTTTTGTGGATTAAATTAGAATTAATTGCAAGAAATAATGGTTTAGCATATAGCTTTGATATTGTAGACAGTAATAATTCAAATTTAAAAGACATAAAAGTAATATTACAAGGTGATTATTTAGCAATTAAGAATTTCATTTATGATATGCTTATAGATTTAGAATTACAATTCCAAGCTGATAATTTAAAAATAGCACCAGTAGGAACAGAAGTAAATGCAACATTTAATATAACTGGTTTAGATATTGTAATGTGATAGGGGGATTACATTGGATAAGTTAGGAAATGTATTAAGTAATTTAATAACGATAATAGTTTGGTTTGTTATTATATCAGCAATAAGTTTTGCAATGTATGTTTATTTGTCTCCTGAAGTAGTAACTTTTAATGAAAAAAGTTATGAAAAAATTGCCCAAGAGGCATATGAGGTTAAAGATGAAGCAATAGATGATAGCTTGCTATCAGCAAAATTATTAACAATAGATAAAAATGATTTAAAAAGATATGAGGACTTAAAAGATTATTATAAAGGTAGAAATGATCCATTTACAAATTTAAACGGTTATAGGGAAGATGTGCTTACTGATATTGATAATACAGGCAATATTGATAATGAGAATAATGATGAAAATAATGATGAAAATGAAACGCCAATTGAATAATGGGAGATAAGTTGTTATCTCATAAAGTATAAAATGAAATTATGTTAGTTATTTAGGGGAGGTGAAAATATGAAGAAAGGAATAAGTTTAGTAGCATTAATAATTACAATTATTGTATTGATCATATTAACGGCAGCAGTAGTAATCACGGGAGCAAATACTCCAGAAAATGCACAATTAGCAGTATGGAAAAATGATGTATCAGCAGTACAAGATGCAGTAAC
>JAQVRJ010000038.1:0-3778 GCA_028701115.1 Clostridia bacterium | reverse complement strand
TAATACCATCAACAGTAGTAGAATAATTAATTTTATGTATTAATAAATAGGGTAATGCATTTACGTGTCATTACTAGAGGTTTTCAATGAGGCGTATACAATTTCTGTATATGCCTTGAAAATCATTTGAAGGAGTTGTAATGAATACATTTTTTTACATTATCATAGCAATGATAGGAACTATTTTTGGTAGTTTCTTTACACTAGCTACATATAGAATACCAAGAAAAGAAGATATAACACATTCAAGATCGTATTGTCCTAATTGTAAGCATAGATTAGAATTTTATGATTTAATACCAATATTAAGTTATATTTTTTTAGGCGCTAAATGTAGATATTGTAAAGAGCCTATTAACTGTAGGTATATATTACTTGAAATATTATCTGGGATTGTATTTGTTTTATTAGCTTTATCTATAGGGTTAACTATTTATTCAGGTATTGGTTTAATAATGGAATACATATATTTAGTTTTAATAGTATCAGTTTTAAGTATCATGTTAGGAATAGGAAATAAAATAAATATTACAGTAGTTTTATTTGGATTCTTAATTAATGCTATATATTTATATTTTTTCAATAATAATATTGAGCTATTTTATAGCTTAATATATAATACATTTGTATTTGAGATATTTGCATTAATAACATATTTAATATTGTATATATTTAAAAATAATTCTTTTATAAATAACATATTGAATAATTATTTGTCATTTGTTATATATGTAGCTTTATTAATATTTATATTTAATATTAATATTGTATTAATATTATTAGTTATAACATTAGGTATAGCTTTAATAACAAGATTATTCAAAATAAAAATAAATTATGTTATGTATATTTCATTTTTAAGTATAGCTTGGTTAATAATAAATAATTTTATAGGATAGGTGGTATGGTGAGAAATAATAAAAAAGGAATAGCTTTACTTGAAATAGTTATAGCAATACTTATTCTTGTAAGTTATATAATCTTTAATACTACTGTATATTTAAACTCATTTAATAATGTAGTAGAAATTAAAAAGTTAACAATTGCAAATAATTTATTAATACAAACAGCAGAAGAAGTTCGTAATATGTCATATAATTTGGTAACAGATAGTAGTGAAGTAAAAACTATTTCTTCATACGAGTTTATTATAAATGTTGATTCTACAGTAAAAGAAAGAATTGTATATACTGTTGAAGGTTATACATATACATATCAATATAAAGAAATTGAAGTATCAATAGCCTGGGATGATGATGTAGAGACTTTAAGTGTTTTAAAATATAATTCTTCATATGCACCAGTAATTGTAGAACCTGAAATACCAGAAGAACCATAAGTTTAAGATTTTTATATAAAGAGGTAAAGATGAAAAGAAAAGGAATAAATTTAATATCATTAATAATGTATGTTCTAATATTAACAGTATTGATAGGTATTATTGCAGTTTTTAATGCTAATATTGTGGATAATTCAGAAAAATTTGTTTATACATCTCGTGTATATGAGCAGTATTGCAAGTTTAATATGTTTTTTTTAGAAACATTAAGTGATGCTTCATCTGTTGAATTGCTTTCAAGTACTAGTATGCAATTAAAAAATTCATCTAATAATGTAATTGGAACATATACATATAATGCAAATACAGATACTATAATATATACTTATGGAGTTAATACAACAATTGATGTATGTAAATATGTTTCAAAATTAAAATATGTTCCTAATGGACAAACCTTAGAGGTTGAACTAGAATTTCAAATAAAAGATATAAATTTTGGTCCATTAGATATTGTTTATGCGATTGGAAGTGGTAATCAATGAAAAATGGATCAGCTTTGTTATATGTAGTTTTGGCAGTTTTAGTATTTAGTAGTATATTATCTTTTGTATTTTCAAAGACATCAAATGGAGAATTATTGCAATTAACATATATAAAAGAGATTGAAATTTTTTATGAAGATTTATATGATGAACAGTATTTGGATATGATAGAAGCCTTTACACCGGCTACAGATATTGTTGGTGAATAAATAATTTTATTAAGGAGGAATTAATTTGGAAAAGACAAAAAGACCTTTGGGAGTTGAATTACTAACTAGAGGCTATATAAGTGAAAATGATATAGATAATGTATTAACATATCAAAAGAAACATCCAGAATTGCAATTCGGTGAAATATTATATATATTACAATTGTGTTCTGCAAATAAATTATTAGAAGTGTTATCAGATAAAACTGGTTATCCATCAATTTTAATAACTAAAACTACTTTGAAAATTGCTCCTACTAAATTTTTTAGTATAGATTATATTAAAAAGAATAAAGTTTTACCATTTGAGATTAATAAGGAAAAAGGTATTGTTAAAGTTGCTTTTGCTAATATTGATGATGAGAAGATAGAGGATGAGATAATAAAAATTCTTGCTAAATCAGATTTAATCTTAGAAAAATATATAACATTGGGAGTATTAATTGATGAATCAATTAATGTTCAGCAAATAGATAGAAATATGATAATACCAATAGATGGTGATGTTTCTAAAACTGTAGATAAAATAATTAAAACTTCAATGGAGAAAAGGGCAAGTGATATTCACTTTGAGCCGTTTTCAGATGGTATTCGTGTGCGTATTAGGATAGATGGTGAATTAATTGTTCTTGGTGTTATTGAAAAAATGTATATGAGTCAAGTAATCGGTAGAATAAAGTCTATTTCAAATATGTATCAAGAAAAACAAGAATCGCAAGATGGCAGAATTGCATCATATCCAGATTATAATATTCGTGTATCTTCGCAGAAAAATATTTATGGAGATAAAATAGTTTTGAGATTATTGAAAAAGAATGCAACAATTTCAGAAATAAGTGATTTAGGTTATCCAGATGATGATGAGTTTTTACATAGATATTTCGGAAGAGTCAATGGGATAACTATAATTACTGCTCCAACTGGAGAAGGAAAAACTACTACATTATATTCCATAATTAGTAAATTAAATAATCCTAATATAAATATAACAACAATTGAAGATCCAGTTGAAATTAGAATTGAAGGATTAAATCAAATAGAAGTAAATGATAATATAACATTCTTTGATTCATTAAGAACTGTTTTAAGACAGGATCCTGAAATAATATTAGTAGGAGAAATAAGAGATAGCGAAACAGCTCAAATGGCTATAAGTGCAGCACATACTGGACACTATGTATTAACAACATTACATGCTATAAGTGCAGCTGAAGCTATAACTAGATTAAGAAAATTAGGATTATCCGATTATGATATTAGTGGAGCTGTAAATACAATCGTTTCTCAAAGATTAGTTAGAAGATTTTGTACTTGTGCGGAACCAAGGCCATTTAGTTTAGAAGAAAAGAAAATAATTAAACGCGTTGAAGAAAAGTATAATGTTAAATTTGATATAGAAGGTAAAACAACATATTCATTAGTTGGTTGTGATAAATGTAATGGAGTAGGATATTATGAAAGAATTGCAATATATGAATTAATTGAATTTACAGATACTATAAGAGATATGTTAAACAGGGATGCATCAGTTGGAGATATTAAAAAGCAAATATTAGTTGAAGGATTTAAGCCTATACAAGTAGATGCTATAGAAAAAATAATTAAAGGCATTACTTCTTTTTCAGAAGTAGAAAAGAAAATAAATTTAAACATGTAAAGGAGATTATTAATATGTTGAATAAAGTATTGGATGTAGCAATAAAAGAAGATGCTTCTGATATTCATTTAGTGCCAGGTATAAAGCC
>JAQVRJ010000037.1 GCA_028701115.1 Clostridia bacterium | reverse complement strand
GCTGTTGTTATAGTTGTAGGAATGAGAATGATGGGAGCTTTATTGATAAGTAGTATAATTATATTTCCGGCATTAACAGCAATGAGGTTATTTAAAACATTTAAAGGTGTAGTAATAAGTGCAGGAATCATATCAGTATTAGCCTTTTTAATAGGAATGTATTTATCTTATGCATTTAATGTAAGTACAGGTGCTGCGATTGTATTAGTAAATTTAGCTTTGTTTATCATATTCTGGTTAGTTGAAAGAATAAAAGCAAATTAGGAGGAAAATATATGAATGCAAAAAAAATAGTATTAATTATTGTACTTGTTTTATTAATAGGAGGTATAGTTACAGTATTGGTTTTATCGTCTAATAATAAAAAAGATAATGTAAATGATAATAATAATAATAATAATAATAACGAAGATATAAATTCCGTTTCAAATAAAATAGATGTAGTTATTAGTGATAAGTATTTTATAACACAATTAAACGAGATATATCTAAATACTGAAGATTATTTAGGAAAAGTTATTGAAATTGAAGGGTTTCCGTTATCTAATGGACAATATAACTTTGTAGCAAGATATGGTCCCGGTTGTTGTTCGAATGATGCTATTGCATATTTAGAATATGAATATGATAAAGACTTAGAATTAATTGATGAAAAAGATTGGATCAAAATTATTGGCGAAATATGTAAAGGAAAAGATGAAAATGGCTCAGAATATATATATATTGATGCTTCATCTGTAGAGAAAAAAGATATTAGAGGGGTAGATACAGTAACACACTAAATATAAAGAATTATATATATTTTATGTATATAATTCTTTTTTTATATTATTATTAGCATACAAGATTACTATTGTTTTATTACTTAGCATATAGTATAATTAAAATAAATTATGTAATATAATAGAGTTTGCATAAAAAATAGTACTGACATTTATTAGTATTAGAATGAAATATGTTTTATTTAGAATTTTAATTAAGGAGAGATGTATAATGAAAAATGTTTGGATAAGTGTAAGTATTATATTTATTTTAGTTATTGTAGGTGTAGTTGTAAGCATTTGTATGAATATACAAAAAGAAAAAGAAGTAGATGTTTTAAAAACGAGCATTGATCAAATAGTATTTGGTAATTATTGCTTATCTTATGCTCAAATGACAGATGAACAATTTTCTGAGGATTTATTGGGAGAACTTGCATCAAGTTATTTTTATGAGTTAGATGGAAAAACAACATTAGTAGGAGTTCGTAAAACAGGAACATCATTAATTATAGATCCAGCAGCAGATTTCTTAAATTCACAAGAGTATCATTTTAATGATAAAGGTGAATTAGTAAAATATATATCTATTTCTAGTAATATTGATGGTCAAATAGGATATTATTTTGATAATAATAAGTTATTAACGAAAGAATATAATGTTGCTGATGATGATGTAAAGTATTTCGAATATGAAGATGAAAATGTTATATTAAAAAGGGCAAATGTATTATATGAAATGTTTATGAAAGATAATAAAGCTTTCACTGATTAAATAAAGGAGAATATTATGAAAAGTGTATGGATAAGTGTGATTGCAATTATGTTTTTAATTGTAATAGGAATCGAAGTTTCAATACTAAATGAAGTTATAAAACAAAAAGATTTTCCTCAAACAGATGAAGAGATAAATATTGCTATTGCAGAAATAGATAAAATAGTAAAATACAATAAGGCTAACGGCGATATTAAAATAATTGATGAATATTTAACACCAAGTACATTAGGAGAAAATGCAAAAGATTATTTTGAAAGTTTTGAAGTTGATGTTATGTCAGTAACTATAGAAGTAGGTTCTTCTTCACTAGTTATTATCCCAACAACAGATTTTTTAGATACACAAGAATATCAATTTAATGATAGTGGTGAATTAGTAAAATATATCTGTACATCTAATACTAAAGGTGGAAGTATGGAATATTATTTTTATAATAATAAAATACTATTAACAATAAGTGACTTATTAGATAAAGATGATGTACAGTTTACAAATGAAGATGTAGAAGATATATTGAATAGGGCAGAAAAATTATATGGCATGTTTTTATAAGTACAACAAATATTTTAATTAACATAAGAAATTTATTGTAAACTACAAAGAAAAACTTTGTAGTTTTTTATTTTATTTTGTATAAAAAAACTTGTAAATTCTTTATTCATGTGATATAATAGGAAAAACTAAATAAGAGGTGATTGCATGTTTGATAAAAATGATGTAGTTCAAGTTAAAAAAGATATAGAAACTTGTATAGGACAAAAAATTGTACTTAAAAGTAATATTGGAAGAAATAAGGTTTTAGAGAAAGAAGGAAAACTTATTAGTACATATCCTAACGTTTTTGTTGTCCAATTTGAAGAACAAAATAAAACAGCTTCTTATAGTTACACAGATGTGCTAATTAAATCGGTAGAAATATCAGTACCTAATAGCAAGAATCAGTATCAAAATCTTTTTGGTAATTCAAGCTTATTTTAAAAATTTAATTAAATAAAGTAAAATATAATCCCTTGAAAAAGGGATTTTTTTTATGTTTATATATTATTATATAAAAAATGAACTTAGAATAATTTCTAAGTTCATTTCTATATTTATTATTTGGATTATCTCTTTGAGAATTGTGGCGCTTTTCTTGCTTTTTTTAATCCATATTTTTTTCTTTCTTTCATTCTTGGATCTCTAGTTAAGAAACCAGCAGATTTTAATGATGCTCTATGGTCATTATTTATTTCTAATAATGCTCTTGAGATACCATGTCTAATTGCTCCAGCTTGACCTGTGAATCCACCACCATGTACATTAACTATAACATCAACTTTGTCTAATGTGTTTGTTAATACTAATGGTTGTTTAACTATATATTTTAAAGTATCTACTCCAAAATATTCGTCTAAAGTTTTGTTGTTTATTACTATATTTCCAGAACCAGTTAACAATCTAACTCTTGCAATAGCATTTTTTCTTCTACCTGTTCCTAAATATTGTATTTTTGATTTACTACTTGCTTTTGGCATTTATTTCCCCTCCTTAAAACTTCCAGATTTCTGGTGCTTGAGCTTCATGATTATGCTCTGCATTTGCATATACTCTTAATTTGCGTAACATGCTACTTCCTAAACTGTTATGTGGTAACATACCTTTAACTGCTAACATCAATACTTTTGTTGGATCTTTCTTCATCATTTCTTTAGCTGACAATTCTTTCATATTACCTATATAACCAGTATGTCTTCTATAAATTTTATCATTTAATTTGTTGCCTGTAAAAATTGCTTGGCTAGCGTTTATTAATATTACATGATCACCTGTATCTAAATTTGTTGTATATATTGTTTTGTGTTTACCTTTTAATAATTTTGCAACTTCTGTTGCAACTCTACCAACTGGTTTACCAGATGCATCGATTATGTACCATTTTCTTGTTATTTCGCTTGCTTTTACACTATATGTAGAATTACTCATAATAGTATTTCCCTCCATTCATATACTTTTTAGTTACATAACACCGGGGCAGGTTTTATGTAATTACCGTATTATTTTAATATAATTTTAAAGAAAAGTCAATAAAAAAGACATATTTCTATAGTCTAAATACTAAAAAAGGCATAAATTTATATAAAATGTGCATTTTATTATATGAAATGCATAATTATTAAAACATATATTGTAATAGTTTTATTACATAAAATTTTGAAAACATATTACTAATTATTTGATATAACTTAGATATCAAAGGAGCGATAATATGTTAGAAAAATTCTGTCAAAGAATAACTAATTATATTAGAACTAAAATGCCTAATATAGATGATGAAAAAGCAGAAACAATAAATTTTGGATTATTAGTTCTATTTGGAGAAGGACCTAAGTTAATAATATTAGTTTTATTAGCTTTTTGGCTAGATATATTATTTTTGACATTTGTAACATTAATATCAATGTTTATTTATAGGACACAAGGTGGAGGCTTTCATTTATATGGACATATACATTGTTTTGTATTTAGTGCTTCAATATTTTGTGGTACAGGATTATTAGCACAGGCAATGTCAAATTTAAGTATGCTAATACAATATTGGATATATATTTTAATATTTATTTTTGCAATGATAGTTATAGATAAGTATGCGCCAGCAGATACTAAAAATATTCCAATGATAAGGCCTAAATTAAGAAAAAGAAAAAGGTTAGGTTCATATATTGCAATTATATTATTGTATATATTTGCAGTGTTAATATCGAAAAATCAGGTAATTTCTAATATTTGTATATTGGTAGTGTTCATTCAAAGTTTAACAATGACAAAGCCTGCATATATATTTTTTAAATGTGAATATGGAGAAGGAACAAAACAGCAATTAAATATGGTTTGAAAATTTGTAATATAAACTATACCTTACTGCTATATTATGAATTTTTTAAAATAAATTTAAATAGAGAGGATGTGATGCAATGATAAAATTAATAGCTAGAATAGCTGAAAAATATGCTAAGTTGGGTGCTACCAGTGTATACTTATTCTTTAATCAACCAACAGCTCCAGCACATTTAGTAAAATAAATTAATTTCATAATGAATATAATATAGTAATTAGTCGATTCTTTGCTATATATTAAGGGGCATAAATATATTATGCTTCTTTATTTTTGTTAATAGATTAAAAATTTATTTTAAGTTTTTGTGTAAAGTAATTATCTTTTGTTGTTGTAAATAGTTTTACATTATTATATTTCTTTAATATATTAGTTGCTTCCCATAATCCTATACCGGATTTTTCTTTTTTCGTTGAAAATCCTTTTTCAAAAAATTTATGGATATCTAGTCCTTTGTTGATATATGTATTTTTTATTTTAAATATTTGATTTCTATTGTAGAAATCTATAGATATATGAATATCTATTTCTTTAATAGTGCATTGAGAACTAGCATTAATTGCATTATCTAATAGTATTCCTAATATTTTGGTAAAATCATATATATGCATATTTATATTTGTATAATCGAAAAAAGATGCAATACTTACTTTAATATCTTTGCTTATTGCAATATTATATTTAGATAATAATAAACTAAATATTGGAGGCGAATTAATAATACTAGGATTTATAGAAGATAAATTATTAATCTTATTAATTTCTAATATTAAACCATTATTAATATATTCTTTAAGTCCATTCATATCATTTAATTGTGCATAACCACCAATAGCTTGAACAACATTATTCATATCATGTTTAAAAGTTTTATTTGCATCAACTAAATCATTAAGAGTTTTATTATATAATTCTGCTGTTTCTAGTTCTCGTTTGGTAGCAGATAATTGATTAAATTTATGCGTGCTAAAAGTACATATTAGAGCTACTGTAATACAGCATAATATGTTATATATAATATAGTATGTAGGAATGTTCATATCTTGAATAATTAAAAATATCATATTGGGATAAAGAATTATTATTCCTAAAAAAATATTTAATAATAAATCTTTTTTTTCTTTTGAAGTTGTATCATCCGAGAGATTTAAATTACCTTTTAATAATTGTGTAATTCGTATAAATACAAAAACTATTCCATAAATGCTTAAACAAGATAATGCTTTGTATAATGGGATTGATTGAGCTAATTCAAGACTAATGATATTACTTTGAGATAAAAATATAAATATTATATATTCTGCAATTACATTAAATATTAAAAAAATGCAGTGTGCTAATATTGATTTAAATACAGATAACTTTAATAAAAATATTATTAATATGGTATTAATAACAAAATTAAAAACAAAATTAAATGGTATTGTAAGGAATATTCTAATGGTGGCACTAAATAATGTTGCAAGAGTTAAAAAAATAATATAGTTTTTAGAAGATAAATTACTTGTATTTGCTTTAAATAAAGATATGCATATATATGAGATTAACATCATTTCTATTAAAGCTAAAGGATATGTAATAATATTATATATAAATTCGTTTTCAGTTGTGAGTAATTGCGTCAGATTTTGCATTTAAATCCTCCATATTTTTCAAATAGTTTTTGCTATATTTGATTTTATTGTCATTTATCAATGTTATTAGTTTATTACTATGGTTTATATCTGAAATGTAAGCAGTATTTATAATAAAGGATTTACTTACTTGCAAAAAATTGTCGGTTAGACAATCTAGAAGCTGAATAAAAGAAATGTATATTTCTGTTGTATTATAATTAAAGTGAAATATTGATTTCATAGCTTGTTTTTCTATGTATATTATTTCATTTAAATTTATAGTTTTGTTTTGAATTTGAATAAAGTTACCATGAGGAATATGTACTTTGTTTTTTATAATACGTTCAAATGTTTCTTCTAATTGAGGAATTATAGATAATTTTGGTATAAAATTTAAAGGCATACATACAAATGCTTCCCAAGTTTTTTCTATTCTAGCGGAAATGAAAATGATTATAATATTTGTATTAAATTTTCTTAATTTTTCACCTAATTTTATACCATCCATTTTTTCGTTTTTTAAATCAATATCAAGTATTAATATATCAGCATTATTATTTTGTAAATAAGTATAAACTTCAATAGGATTACCAGTAGATAACACAGTATTTATTCTTGTATCGAGTTTAATAGAAATATTATTTATATGATGAGCTAGTTGATTACGCATAAATTCTTCATCTTCGCAAATTATTAAATTTAACATATTAACCTCCATAATGAAATAATTTTTAAACGCATTTATAATATATCTCTTTTAGGTAAGTTTGTCAATAATAAAATACAAAATTTGGAAAATGAAAATTACATTTTGTTTATAGAATATTTTTATATAAAATGTAATATATGATGGAAAGTTAAAATTAAATTTTGAATTTTTTGGAACATAAAAAGGATATGAAAATGTTTATCATATAGTAAATATAAAAAAATAAAGTTTTTTTTGCAAAACTATCTACAATTTATGAAGAATATGATACAATGTTATAAAAGTAAAAAGTAAAATGTTCAAATACTTTAAAATAATATTGGGAAATATTTATTAAGGAAGGTTGAAAATGACAGAAAATAATTTAGTTGTTAGTGAAAATAATAATTTGTTTGAAAAAGCTATAAAAAATTTACAAAAGGTTAGATTTTTATCTAATAAATCTTTTGTTAATCTTGTTGTTAAAGTAAGAAGAAGAAAACTTGCTTTAATTTATGAAAAATACATCAATTTATCTGTAATTACAGATTCAAGCAAAAAAGAATCAATAGATAATAAATATAATAAAATATATGAGTCCTATTTGCAGACTTTAAATAAGTATATAGTAGATAATGTATATCCACGTGTTATTGAGGGAAAAGCTTCATATGATGAGAATAAATTAATAGAAGAATACTTAAAAATAAATGTTCTAAAAAAGTCAAATCATGTGGAATATAAGTATAAAAGACAAAGATTTTTACTAAATTTAGATTTAGGTTCAGTTATAAAGCTTGAAGATTTATACATAATTGAAATGTTTAAACGTATGTATGTTGAAAAAATGGATATTGTATATAGAGCAATAATAAAAAATTGTGCAATAAAATTAGTTGAAGATTCGAAAAATGAAAAAATATATAAAAATATTTTTAATGAATTAGAAGAATATTTAACGCAAATATTAAAGTTTAAAATTGAATTGGATTATGAAAAGAAAAATGATTATAAAATAATGCTTCAAACAAGTAAATCATTAGAAAAATATAAGTTTGAAACAGAAAATACAGATAAATTGAAATTTATTGAAAAGAATATGATGATTCTTAATATTAGTAGAAACTTATTTGAATATAGCTTACCTATAATAGCTGCTGAACAATGCTATATTAAATTGATAAAGGATGTTAGAAAATATATTGTTGAAACAGATAGTTTCAATAAGAAAAATGAGGCTTATGATTTATTAATTACATTAATTGAATCATATAATAT
This sequence comes from Clostridia bacterium, assembly GCA_028701115.1. Classification (GTDB taxonomy): domain Bacteria; phylum Bacillota; class Clostridia; order TANB77; family SIG350; genus CALYAQ01. Next base: position 1,043 of record JAQVRJ010000037.1, on the reverse strand, counting down.
ACAATTATTAGCTAAGAAGGTATATTGGAATGACTGTAGAATACGTGAAGAATATGATAAGTTCTGGAAGCAATATCAAAGAATTGCTAAACTTGAAAATATAGAGTATGAAGAATATAAAAGACAAAAAGAATCTTTGTTTATTTATTATGATTTAAAAATTTTAAATAGAATTAAAACAGATAAGTTTAATGGTATTAAGCAATTTTATAGAATTAAACTTAAAGAATTAAAAGGTTTAAGAAAAATTAGAAATAAATGGATTACTCTAAGTGGTAAATATATTAAGGTATATATGGGGAAAAAAAATGAAAATAGTATTGGATTGTGATTATAAAAGTATAAATAATAAAGGGCACATTAACAAAATAAGCGAATATAAATCTTTAATTAGACAAAGTATTAGATTATGTTTAAAAGAAGAAAATATAAATATAAATCAAGTGGAAGTGTTCTTGAAATTTACAACTGATGATGAAATAAAAGAAATAAATAATCAATATAGACATATAGACAAAGAGACAGATGTATTATCTTTTCCTGTTTATGAAAAAGATGATTTGAACAAGGTTGACATAAATACAGAAGTACCTTTAAATTTAGGAGATATTATTGTATCAATATCAAAAGTTGTTGAACAATCAAAGGAATATGGTCATACATTTAAGAGAGAATTAATATATTTAATAGTTCATGCAATGTTTCATTTATTAGGGTATGATCATATGAATGCTAGTGATAAAAAAATTATGAGAACTAAAGAAGAAATAATTATGGAAGAGATTAAAATAGGAAGATAGTAGGTGGTTATATGTTATATAATAGTATAGAAGAAATGGTAGGAAATACTCCTTTAATGAGAGCTAAAAAATATGAAAAATTACATGGTTTAAAAGCTAATATATTAGTAAAAATCGAAAAATGTAATCCTGCTGGAAGTGTAAAAGATAGAGTAGCTTTATATATGATAAGAGATGCTGAAAAAAAAGGTCTAATAAATAAAGATACTAAGATAATAGAACCTACAAGTGGAAATACAGGAA
>JAQVRJ010000036.1 GCA_028701115.1 Clostridia bacterium | reverse complement strand
TTGTTAAATTAAATAATTTAGATTTTGTTATTTATTATTTTGTACTTTATTTAAAAGATGAAGAATTATTTAAAGAAAGATTAGATAGAAAAGATAAAGCAAAAGTTAAATATGTTGATTTTGATATATCTAATAGTGTTAAACAACAAAATATGTATTTACAAACAGCAAAAGAAGTAAAAGAAAAATGTAATAATGTAAAAGTATATACTCTAGAAAATGATAAGGTTAACCAGGCAATAGATTTTATACAAGAATTGTTTGTTGAAAGATGGAAAAAATAAATTATAGTAAAAGAAAAATATTTAATAATAGTAGTAAATAAAATAAAAATATTTCTTTTGAAATATTTTTATTTTTATATTTATTTTGATTGTTTATTTACAGTTTTACAACCACCAAGTTTTCCACCTTTTCCAAGGTTACCTATTATTTTGGATTGATAAGAATAATTATTTTTATTTTTTTCCTCATTTACTTTAATAGCAATATCTAATAGTTTATCTATTAATTTTGGATATGGAAGTTTGTTATTGTATTCCCATAAATAGAAACTAAAACAACCAGGGATAGTATTTATTTCATTTACATATGGTTTCATAGTATTTTTATCTATTAAATAATCTACTCTTGCAACACCACTACAACTTAATGCTTTAAATACTTTTACAGTTAAATCTTGTATTTCTTCAGATAAAATATCTGGAATATTTGCAGGTATTTGTCTATCCATTGATTCCATACTTGATGGTTCTTTTGATTGACTTTTATTTATACCATGTAAATATTTATCATCAAATGAAAGAAATTCTTCCCAACTAATTGGTTGCTCACATACAGATGCCTCAACATATTTATCATAACCTAATCCAGAACAATTTATTTCAATTAAGTTTTCAATTCCTTCTTCAACAATAATTCTTTTATCATAATTAATCGCTATTTCAATACCATTAATTAATCCTTCTTTATTTTTTGCTTTTGTTATTCCAATACTTGAACCTAAGTTAGCTGGTTTTACAAACATTGGGTATTTTAAAGAGCTTTCAATTTTTTTAATTATTTCTTCTTTATTATCATACCATTCATTTCTTAAAAACCATTCATATTTTAATATAGGAAGATCATTTCCCTTAAAAACAGCTTTCATAGCTATTTTATCCATACCAATTGCTGAACCTAATACTCCAGAACTTACATAAGGGATGTTTGCTAATTCAAATAGTCCTTGTAATGTTCCATCTTCACCATTCATACCATGCATAGATAATACTGCTATATCTATTTCAATTATTTCTTGTTTGCTAAATAATCCTGTTTTTAAAACTATTAATCCTTTAATTTTTGGATTAGCAGATAATATAACATTTTTTAATTTAGGTTTATTTTCATTAAAAAATTTATATGTATTATATTTCATTAAAATTTCTCCAGTATACCATTCACCTTCAGGTGTTATATATACAGGAATAATATTATATTTTCCAGTATCCATATTTTCCATAAATTGAATAGCAGTAATTATAGAGATTTCATGCTCACAAGAACGGCTACCAAAAAGAACTGCAATATTTTTCTTATTCATACTATTTCCTCCTTTATTCATTAAAATTATCTGGTAAATCATTTTCAAAAAGAATTACATCACCGTGTTTCCCAATTTGTGAAATTAAACTTGTAGCTTCATCTAAAGAATTTACAACATACATATTTTTTAAATCGAATTTTGTATCTTTAATTCCATCTTGAAGAGGTTTTGTAAAATTCTTACCAATTAAAATTGCGTAATTACATACTTCTGCAATCTGTTTACCTAATTCATAATTAGCACTATATTGTTCGTCACCTAATTCTATCATTCCAGGTGTTATTATTATTTTATTACCTGAAAAATTTGAAATAACATCTAAGGCTGCTTTTGCACCTTTGGGATTTGAATTAAATGCATCATCAATTATTGTTATACTATTTGTGTTTGGTACTAATTCTAATCTGTGTGGCACAGGTTTTATTTTTTCTATGCCATGAGCTATTTCATTATTTGTTAATCCCAGTTTTTTTGCTATTGCTACACAACCAATTATATTTTGAACATTGTGTATTCCTAATAATTTTGTATTACAATTAAATTCCGTATTATCCATTTTAGATACTATTGTAAAATTACTACCTTTTGATGTGGATATAATGTTTTTGGCATATATATCCGAATCTTCTGAATTAAATAATATTTTATTTCTTTTTTCTTTATTATATAATTCTTTGCAAATGCTATTATCATCTGGGAAAAATGCAAATCCATTTTCTGGTAAACTATCTATAAGCTCATATTTTGTTTTTGTAATATTTTCTATTGTTTTAAATGTTTCTAGATGTTGATTACCTATAGATGTTATAATACCATAAGTTGGTTTTACAATATCACAGATTTCTTTTATATCTCCAATATGTTTTGCTCCCATTTCTGAAATGTATATTTGATCAGTATTAGATAATTGTTCTCTTATCGCTCGAACATTACCCATAGTTGTATTGTAACTATCTGGTGTTGCATATGTTTTGTATTTTTCCGATAGAATCGTTTGAAGTATAAATTTTGTGCTTGTTTTACCAAAACTTCCTGTTATTCCAATTACAATTAAATCGTCTCTTTTATTTATTATTCCTTTTGCTAGGTTTATAAATTTTAAATTAATCATTTTTTCTATTGGTATTAAAATAAAGTTTGAAATAAATATGTTTATAAAGGCTATAACCCATAAAAGAATTAATAATGCATTTATTGAATATGTAAATCCAAAACTAAATTTTAAAAATTCTAATATAAAGATGCATATGAACAATAAGACATAACCAGTTATTAGTAATCTTTTAATTCTCCAAGTAAAAACTAATGGCTTTTTATATTTTGTTTTATTGTTGCTAGATATATGCGCATAATATATTATTCCCATTGCCAGAATTGTAATTATTTGTATAGCTATATGAGGTGTGCCTAAATTATGTAATAATGAAATAGTGTATAGCATTACTGTTGATGCAAGTATAATATTTATAAAATCTTTTATATGTTGTATTAACCAATTTGCATAATTATTAGATTTATAACCTTCTAATTGTAATATATGAAGTCCTTTTGTGTAATAAAAATAGTATATAATTGGTATTAAAATTAACATTAATAATGTCATATTAAACTCCTTTATTTATATTAAATATTTGTGTTTATTATACTATTATTACATTTATATTGCAAGAATAATACTAAATTTAGATTATACCTTTATAATTAATAATTATGTAAATGAAAGTTTTTAAATTTATCTATTGAAAAAATGTATATTTTGTAATAAAATATATAGGTAACACGATTGGGGTAAAAGCCGTTTTCTTTCTGCATAATAATATAAGATTAAGTTTTATATTAATATTTATTAGAATGCATGAAAAAAGAAAAGGTACGGGGTGTATATATGTTTAATAATTATGAAGATGAAGAATATAATAATTATGACGAAGATATTGAAATTGAAAACAATAATAAAGTTATTACTTTTAAAAATATAGTAACTTTAATTATTAGCTTTCTTTTGTGTCAAGTTCAATTTTTAGGAGGATTTGCTCCTTTAGGATTGGCTATTTTTGGTGCCAGTATGGCAAATAAAGTTCCTCTTGTTATTCCTTTTATAGGATGCTCAATTGGAATATTAATTAGATATGGAGTTACTTCATGGTTGATGTTTACAATTTCTGCAGTATTTTTTATATTTTTAACAATATTATTTAAGAAAAATAGTAATGATGATGAAATACAATTATCTAAAGTAAAAATGTTTTTAGCTACATTTATTGTTCAATTAGTTCCATTTTTTATGGGTACTATGTTAATATATGATTTTGTAATTTTGCTAGTTTTATCAATTACTACAGTGATATTTTATATAGTATTTACATATGGGTTGAATGTAATAAATAATATTAAAAAAGATATGATATTTTCAATTGAAGAAATAGTTGGTGCATGCATAATGTTTTGTTTAGCTATTTGTGCATTTGGCCCTATTGTTATTTGGGATTTTAACATATGTAATGTATTATGTATTTTAGTTGTTTTAGTGTTAGGATGGAAAAGAGGAATTACGATTGGTATATCTACAGGTTTAATAATAGGCTGTATGTTAATACTTATTGGAATAGGTGATGTGAATTTAGTTGCTTCATATATACTTAGTGGATTTATTGCCGGAGCATTTAGAAAATTAGGTAAAATTGGTGTTACTATAGGCTTTATATTAGGTAATACTTTATTATTAATGTTAGTAAATGGTTCTGCAGAAATAATATTATTATTAAGAGAAGTATTATTAGCTTCGATATTGTTATTATTAATTCCTAAAAAAGTTGAAACAAATGTTGAAGATATATTAGATAAACATTCATTATTAAATGATGCAAATGAAGCTGAATATTCAATGGAAAATAAAGTTGTGTATAGACTAAATACAGTTTCAGAAGTTTTTGATGAGATGGCAGATACATTGGGAGAAAGTGCAGCAACAATTATTGAAAATAAAAAAGAAGTAATGCAATTTTATGAAGATGTAACATCAAAAACATGTGAAGGATGTCCAAACTTTAATAACTGTTGGAAAGAAGATTTGTATAAAAAATATAATGTTATGTTTAATGTTATTGATGTATTAATACAAAAAAATAAAATAACAAATGATGAGTTTAAAATAATTATTGAAGATAAATGTATAAAACAAGATGCTTTTGTAGAAAGTTTAAATGGCACTTATGATATATATAAATTAAATGAAGAATGGAAAAAGAAATTACAAGAAAATAGAGAATTAATTGCTAAACAATTAAAAAGTTTTGCAGATGTAATATCTTCAATAGCAAAAGATATTAGTAATAAAAAAGACTAAAGAAAATTTAAATTAAAAGTAAAAATTGGGATTTCTAAAACTTCAAAAGATAATAATACAGTTAATGGGGATAATAATATAATTTTCAAATTAGATAATGGTAAATATATTATTGGATTAAGTGATGGTAGAGGCCATGGAGAAAAAGCGGATAAAAATAGCAAGTTAGTTGTTAATATGTTAGAAAAATTTTTAAAATCTGGGTTCGATAAGGAAACAGCGATCAATCTTATAAATTCATTAATGTTATTGAAATCTGAACAAGATAGTATTCCAACAATGGATATATCTGTTGTAGATACACAAACCGCTAACGTTGAATTTGTAAAAATTGGAGCGTGTCCAACGTTTATAAAAAGAAAAGATAAAGTTGAATTTGTAAATTCTATAAGTTTACCAGTAGGAATTGTAGACAAAATAGATATAGATTTATGTGATAAAAAATTAGAAGATGGTGACTATATAATAATGGTTACTGATGGTATTATAGATTCAAATAAAAAATTAAGTGAAAAATGGTTGAAAAAATTATTAGAAAAAATTGAAATAGATAATCCACAAAGATTAGCAGATATAATAATTCAAGAGTCTGTAGATAATTCTTCAGGAATAGCTCAAGATGATATGACAGTTGTTGTTTCAAAAATAAAAACAAATAATTAGTAATAAATGGGAAATGTGTGTATAGTAGATAATAATAATAGATTATATATTATACATATTTTTTATTGTTTTTTTATGGGTTATTAATATTATTTAAATATTAATAATTATATATGTTTTTAACATTTTTGTTAGCGTATAATCTAAAAATTAGTTGAATTTTTGGGAAGTATATAGTATAAATAATATATATTAAAAAAGTATAAAAAAGAAAGGTTTGTATAATATGAAAAAAGGAATAAGTTTAGTAGCATTAATAATAACAATAATAGTATTAATAATATTAACAGCAGCAGTAGTAATAACAGGAATAAATACACCACAAAATGCACAGTTAGCAGTATTTTTAAATAATATAACAACAGTTCAAGAAGCAGTAAATATGAAAATGTTAAATAATATGGCAAAATATGCGACAACAGAAGGAGATTTAGAAAAATATAAATGGGTAGGAGTAATAGCAGGATATACAGAAGAAGATGTAATAAATAATGTATCATTACCAGAATCAGTATTACAAATAGCAGGACAAGATGTATTATCAATAGATGAGAGCTTAAAAAATGAATTATCAATAAATGAAGATGAGTTAGCAAAATACTTTGTAACATTAACAGGACAAGTATATTATGAAGGATTTGAATATAATGGAATTACATATTATAATGCTACAATAACATCAACAACGCCAGAACAAGAAGTAGTACCAGTAGTAGGATTATATGATGGACTATATAATACAACTAAAGGAGTAAATAGTCCAAAGTTAGATACCGGAATGATAGCTGTATATTGGGATACAAATGGAAATGAAATAAGACAATATAATGAAGGAATATTAAATACAAATTTTGTATATAATGATTGGTATGATTATGTAGCTAGTACAGAAAGTTTTGCAACAGATAATACAGAAAGTAAATGGGCAAATGCAGTAACAGAAGATGGAAGCTATTGGGTATGGATACCGAGATATGCATATAGTATAGGAACTGGATTTCAGACAAGCACATCAAGTCCGATAGAAATAGAATTTATGAAAGGGAAAACAAATGAAACAGCATTAGGCAGAACAACATTTCAAAATGCATTAGGACAAGGAAACTGGAATATACATCCAGCATTTAGTTATGTAGATGGAACAGAAAATATATTATCCGGAATATGGGTAGCAAAATATGAAATGAGTAATAATGATGGAACACCAAAATCAATAGCAGGAACAAGTAGTTGGAGAAGTATATCTATAAGTACATGCTTTACAAATTCATATAATATGAATAGAGACTTAGAAAGTCATTTAATGAGAAATTGTGAATGGGGAGCAGTAGCATATCTAGCGCAAAGTAAATATGGAAGAAATGGAGTACAAGTATCAATAGCTTCTGATTATGCAACTGGAGGAAATGTAATAGAAAGTACAACAGGAAATATATACGGTATATATGATATGAATGGAGGAGCTTGGGAATATGTAGCAGCAGGGTTAACTTCAAATGCAATATCTACTTTTGGAAGTATCAATTCAAAATACTATGATGCGTATGTATCATATGGAGATAGATATGGAGATGCAGTACGTGAAACATCAAGTAGTTCAAGTAATGCAACATCATGGTATGTAGACTTTTCATATTTTGTTATTCCAGCTGATCCATTTTTTGTACGTGGAGCTTATTATGATAGTGCTGATAATGCTGGTTTGTTTGCTTTTAGTCTTCATGCTGGAGGAGGCTTAGCAGTTATTTCTTTTCGTACGGTTTTATGGGGTTCAACATAAAATATTTATTGATTTGAAAAAATAAAAATAATTTATTAAAATGTTAAAACATATATATGTTTTAGCATTTTTTTATTATAATAAGTAATATATATTTTTAGTAAGTAATATAAAAATTAGTTGAAATGTTGGAAAGTATATAGTATAAATATATATGTATTAAAAAAGTATAAAAAGAAAGGTGTATATAATATGAAAAAAGGAATAAGTTTAGTAGCATTAATAATAACAATAATAGTATTAATAATATTAACAGCAGCAGTAGTAATAACAGGAATAAATACACCACAAAATGCACAATTAGCAGTATTTTTAAATAATATAACAACAGTTCAAGAAGCAGTAAATTTAAAAATGCTAAATAATATGGCAAAGTATGCAACAAGCGATTTAGATTTAGAAAAGTGTAAATGGGTAGGAGTAATACAAGGATATACAGAAGAAAATGCAGAAAATAATGATGCATTACCAGAATCTACGCAACAGATAGCAGGACAAGATGTATTATCAATAGATGAAAGTTTAAAAAATGAATTATCAATAAATGCAGAAGAGTTAGTAAAATATTTTGTAACTTTAACAGGACAGGTATATTATGAAGGATTTGAATATAATGGAGTTACATATTATAATAAAGATTCAATAATAACAGCAACACAAGGAGAAGAAAATAGTAGTGGTGGAGTTGTTATAAATAATTTAAGTGCAGATTTAAATACATATACTACAAATGTTTTAGTGTCAGTTGATGTAGTAAGATATTATTATAGATTGAATGGAGGAGAATGGTTACCTGAAGGTGGAACAGTAAATCCTAATTTTTCAATAGATAATTTAAATGCAGATACAAATTATACTATAGAAATAAAAGCTATTAGTGGAGGGGTAGAAATAATATCTAATACATATACAATAACAACGTTAAACGAACGAATAGATGGAAGCTATTGCACAGATAAGGGAGTAAATAGTCCGAAGTTAGATACGGGAATGACAGCGGTATATTGGGATATAAATGGAAACGAAATAAGACAATATAATGAAGGAATATTAAATCCAAATTTTGTATATAATGATTGGTATGATTATATAGCTAGTACAGAATTATTTGCAACAGATAATACAACAAGTAAATGGGCAAATGCAGTAACAGAAGATGGAAGCTATTGGGTATGGATACCAAGATATGCATATAGTATAGAAACTGGATTTCAGACAAGTACATCAAGTCCGATAGAAATAGAATTCATGAAAGGGAAAACAAATGAAACAGCATTAGGCAGAACAACATTTCAAAATGCATTAGGACAAGGAAACTGGAATATACATCCAGCATTTAGTTATGTAGATGGAACAGAAAATATATTATCCGGAATATGGGTAGCAAAATATGAGATGAGTGATAATGATAGTGACGGAATACCAGAATCAATATTAGGAGTAAATAGTTATAATTATATAACAATAAGTTTATGCTTTACAAAATCATTAAATATGATATCAAATTTACTAAGCCATTTAATAAAGAATAGTGAATGGGGAGCAGTAGTATATTTAGCACAAAGTAAATATGGAAGAAATGGAGTAGAAGTATCAAGAACAGATAATGATTATATAACAGGAGAGAGTGTAACAGAAAGCACAACAGGAAATAAGTATGGAGTATTTGATATGAAT
>JAQVRJ010000035.1 GCA_028701115.1 Clostridia bacterium | reverse complement strand
TAAAAAATTATATAATTTCCGCAAAATAATTGACAAAAAATATTATATAGTATATAATTTATAAGCATTTATATAAAATAAAGGAGATATTTTTATGAAAAGCAAAAGAGGTAGCGTATTGTCTGTAATTGTTACCATATTTATTATGTTAGCATTGCTATGTGGTTTGTTAATATTTATGATTAAAGAAAATATGATAACTCTTAATGAAGATGTTATTAATAATTTTTTTGGTATAAATAATGAAATTGTAGAATCACCAATAACTATTTTGAATCAATTAGAAGAATATGAAAAAGTACAAGACGGTATTGATTTAAAACACTTTATATCTTTTATTGGAAATAATGAATATAGCAAAATAGCAGTATATATAAGTGATGTGCAATTCAATGAGGCTAATGCAACACCAGATAAAGCAGCTATTTTATTTATGACAAATGGAAGAATTGCTAATAGCGAGGAATACATAAAAATCTCAAACGATATAAAATACAAAGTAATAATGCAAAGAAATGAAATTGATAAAAGTGTTGAAAAAGTATATATCATCAAATTAATGGAGGATATTGCAGAGTAAACTTTTATATATAAAAATAACTAGGAGGTGCTAAATATGAAAAGAACATATCAACCTAAAAAGGTTCAAACAGCTAAAGAACATGGTTTTAGAAAAAGAATGTCAACAGCAGGCGGAAGAGACGTTTTAAAGAGAAGAAGAGATAAAGGAAGAAAGACTATTTGTGCGTAAAGACTACTTTTTAATATAGTCTTTATTTCAAATAAAGGAGTTATATGAAAAGAATAATTACAATAAAGAAAAACTATGAAGTAAAGCACATTTTAACAAAGGGCAAGTGGGCAAAAGGAAAGTATATAACAATATATTATAAAAAATCTGAAAAGCTAGTGAATAATAGACTTTGTTTTATTGTTAGTAAAAAATCTGGTAACAGTGTTTTCCGAAACAGAATAAGAAGATTGATGAGAGAATCTTATTTAACTGATGAAAATTTGTTAAAACAAGGATATAACATACTTGTAATGTGGAAAACAAAAGAAGAAAATACAGATGTAAAATGCCAAGACATTTATAAAGATATGCATAAATTATTTCAAGAAAGAGATTTATTGATATGAAAAAAATAAGTATATTTTTAATTAAGTTATATAAATTAATTTTTTCACCATTAATGGGTAATCAATGTAGATTTTATCCAACTTGTTCTCAATATACCAAGGAAGCTATTGAAAAATATGGGTTTTTAAAGGGTTGGGGATTAGGAATTAAAAGAATATTAAGGTGTAACCCTTTTTGCAAAGGTGGTTATGATCCTTTAAAATAAAGGAGATAAAGATGATAGAATTAATAGCAAACTTGCTAGGATATATATTAAACTTTTTAAATGATATTTTCGGGAATTTTGGTTTGGCTATAATAGGTTTTACTATTATAATTAAATTATGTCTATATCCTTTAAATTTAAAGCAACAAAAATCAGCTAAGAAAATGGCTGAAGTACAGCCGAAATTGCAAGCATTGCAAGATAAATATAAAGATAATGAAAACAAAGAGCTATATGCTCAAGAGTTTGCTAAATTCCAAAAAGAAGAAAAATTTAGTCCATTTACGGGTTGTTTATTAGCAATAATCCAAATACCTATTATATTAGGAATGTTTTATTTAGTGTCACAACCATTAACATATATGGAAAAAATGGATGCTACACAAATAGCAGAATTAAAAGCACAATATGAAGTAAATAATGAAGAGGGTGGATGGTTTAATAATTATCAAGAAATAGCTATTATTAATAAATCAAGTGATTTAGGGATAGATTTAAATTTCTTAGGAATTAACTTAGGTCAAATACCTGGACAAAATGATTTTGATATTAAATTGGCTTTAATTCCTTTATTATCAATGCTTGTAACATTTGCATCTGTAATATTAAGTAAAAGAATGACAGATAGTTATAATAGAAATAATGCACAATATATAGAAACACAAAAATCAATGGCTGTAATGAATTATATATTACCAGTTATGTCTGGATATATAGCTTATCAAGTGCCATTAGGTTTAGGATTATATTGGTTATGTAGTAATTTAATACAAACTGGTATTATTTTAGTAATTATGCAACAGATTAAAGCAAAAAAAATATAGAGGTGATTATCTATGGATAATGTTATAGAAGTTAAAGGAAAAGATTTGGAAGATGCTTTGTTAAAAGCTTCTGAGCAATTAAATACTACTAAAGATAATGTTCAATATGAAATAGTTGAAGAAACAAATAAGACTTTATTTAGTATTTTAGCACCAAAGTATGTTATTATTAAAGCAAGTCTAATAGTTGAATCAAAAAAGATTGAGAACACTGAAAAGATTGCATTTGAGCCTAAAACATTATCAGATGAAGAAAAGGAAAATGTAAAAAAATATATAGATACATTTTTAACAGAATTATTAAATGCAATGAATATTAAACATAGTCTTGAGATTATATTTGAAGAAAATATAACTAAAGTAAATATTCAAAGTGAAGATGCAAAAATAATAATAGGATATAGAGGAGAAGTTTTAGAGGCTTTACAGTCTATGTTAAATTTGGTTGTAAGTGATAAAGCTGAAAGAAATATTAAAATATTGTTAGATATTGAGGGATACAGAGAAAGAAGAAGAAAAACTTTAGAAGAGTTAGCTGACAATGTAGCTCAAAATGTTATAAGAACAGGTAAAAGCATTGCTTTAGAGCCAATGAATTCACATGAAAGAAAGATAATTCATATGAATTTGCAGGAAAATGAAAAAGTCATAACAACTAGTGTTGGAGAAGAACCATATAGAAAAGTTGTAGTAAAATTAAAATAGTGAAAAGGTAACTACAAAGTTACCTTTTATTTTTTGAAAGGAGTACAAAATGGAAGATACAATAGCGGCAATAGTAACATCTTCATCTATTGCAAGTGTTGGTATTATACGTGTTAGTGGGAAAAAAACATTTGAAATAATAGAAAAAATATTTGTACCAATAAATAAAATTAATAAAATAGAACAACAAAAAATGAGATATGGACATATTGTATATAATAAAGAAGTAATTGATGAAGTTTTAGTATCATATTTTATATCTCCAATATCTTTTACTCGAGAAAATGTATGTGAAATTAATTGCCATGGGGGAACTGTAATACTAAATAAAATATTAGATATAGTATTACAAAATGGAGCTAGAATGGCTGAACCAGGCGAGTTTTCAAAGCGTGCTTTTTTAAATGGAAGAATAGATTTGACACAAGCCGAAGCAGTTATTGATGTAATTAATGCCAAAACAGAAAAGAGTCTAAATCAAGCACAAAAACAATTAAATGGTGGTTTGAAAAATAAAATAGGAGAAATAGAAGCTGTTGTTTTAGACATATTATCTGATATTGAAGCAAATATAGATTATCCAGAATATGATGTTGAAGAAGTTTCAAATAATAAATTAATAAGTAATTTGGATATTATTAATAATAAATTAATTAAATTAGAAAAAAGCTTTGATAAAGGTAAAATATTAAAAGAAGGAATTAATATTGTAATTATAGGAAAGCCTAATGTGGGTAAATCTTCAATATTAAATGCTTTATTAGGAGAAGAAAGAGCAATTGTAACAAATGTAAAAGGAACAACAAGAGATACTATAGAAGAATATATTAATATAAAAGGGATACCAGTGAAAATCGTTGATACAGCTGGTATTAGAGAAAGTAATGATATAGTAGAGAAAATAGGAATAGAGAAATCTATGCAAGCCTTTAATATTGCAGATGTAATTTTAGCTGTTTTCGATGCATCAAAAGAGTTAGATGAAGAAGATAGAAACATATTATGTAAATTAGATAATAAAAAAACAATTATTTTATTAAATAAAGTAGATTTAGATAAAAAAATTAATATTAATGAATTAAATAATAAAGATTATTTATATATTTCTGTCAAAGAAAATATAGGAATTGATGAATTAGAAGATAGAATATTTAATGTAGCTAATTTAGATAATGTTGCAGGAGATAATGATGTAATATTAGTTAATATTCGCCATAAGAATATTGTTTCAAAATCAATAAAACAATTAACAGATATATATGAAGATATAAATAAAAAAACACCAATAGATATAATATCCATTAAAATTATGGAGATATTAAATTTATTAGGTGAAATAACTGGAAAAACAGTAACTGATGAGGTAATTAGTAAGATTTTTTCAAAGTTTTGTTTAGGAAAATAAAAATGTTCCACGTAGAACATTTTGTGGAGGGATAAAATAAAATGAAATATGAAGCAGAAGAATATGATGTTGCGGTTATTGGTGCAGGACATGCTGGCTGTGAAGCGGCATTAGCATGTGCACGTATGGGTTTAAAAACAGTTATTTTTTCTATAAGTTTAGAGTGTATAGCAAATATGCCATGTAATCCTAATATAGGAGGAACATCAAAAGGTCATTTGGTTAGAGAAATTGATGCTTTGGGTGGGGAAATTGGCAAAAATGCAGATAGATCTATGTTACAATCTAGAATGTTAAATACATCTAAAGGACCGGCAGTATATTCTTTAAGAGTACAATCAGATAGAAAAAAATATCATCAAGATATGAAACATGTATTAGAATTAGAAAATAATTTAGATGTAAAACAAGCACAAATTGTAGATATTGAAGTTATAGATGATAAAGTAACAGCAGTTGTAACACAAATTGGAGCTACATATAAAACAAAGGCTGTAATTTTAGCGACTGGTACATATTTAATGGGTAGAATATATATTGGTGATGTTAATTATGAATCAGGTCCAGATGGAGTTTTTCCAGCAAAACAATTATCAGATAATTTAAAAAGAATAGGTGTGGAATTAAGAAGATTTAAAACAGGTACACCTGCAAGAGTAAATAAAAGAAGTATAGATTTTAGTAAAATGGAAGAACAATTTGGTGATGATGAAATAATACCATTTTCATTTGAAAATAAATCTTATGAAAAAGAACAAGAAAAGTGTTATTTAACATATACTAATGAAAAGACACATCAAATAATTAAAGATAATATACATAGATCTCCTTTATATAGTGGAGTAATTAAAGGAATTGGACCAAGATATTGTCCTTCTATAGAAGATAAAGTAATGAGATTTGCAGATAAGGAAAGACATCAAATATTTATCGAACCAATGGGTGAAAACACTGAAGAAATGTACATTCAAGGTATGTCTTCAAGTTTGCCTGAAGAAGTTCAAATAAAGATATATCATTCAATATCTGGATTAGAACACTGTGAAATAATGAGACCTGCATATGCAATTGAATATGATTGTATAGATTCCACTGTTTTATATCCAACATTAGAACATAAAAAAATTCCTGGATTATATTTTGCAGGACAAATTAATGGAAGTTCTGGATATGAAGAGGCTGCGGCTCAAGGAATTATTGCAGGAATTAATGCTGCTTTAAAAATAAAAGGCAGGGAACCTTTAATATTAGATAGATCTGAAGCATATATAGGTGTATTAGTTGATGATTTAGTAACAAAAGGTACAAATGAGCCATATAGAATGATGACATCAAGGGCAGAATATAGATTACTTTTAAGACAGGATAATGCAGATATAAGATTAACTGAGAAAGGCCATGAAATCGGCTTAATTTCAGATGAAAGATATAATCAATTTATTAATAAAAAGAATAATATTGAAAAAGAAATATTAAGATTAAAAGCATATAATGTTAAACCATCAGAAAAAGTACAAGAATTTTTAAAGAAATATAATTCATCAATATTAGATTCAGGCATTAAGATGTCTGAATTATTGAAAAGAACAGAGATTAATTATAAAATATTAGGTGAAATTGATGAAAATAGATTAGAATTACCAAGAGATGTATGTGAAGAAGTTGAAATTGAAATTAAATATGAAGGATATATTAAAATTCAAAAAGATCAAGTGGATAAATTTAAACATTTAGAAAAAAAATTAATGCCTAAAGATATAGATTATACAAAAATTAAAGGAATTAGTTTAGAAGCTAGACAAAAATTAAACAATTTAAAACCAGTGTCTTTAGGTCAAGCTTCAAGGATATCAGGGGTTTCACCATCAGATATAGCTGTATTATTAATATATTTAGAGCAATATAAAGGGAAAAAGAATAATGGATAAAGAATATTTTAAAAAAATATTAAATACATTTAATATTGAATTAAATGAAGAAAAATTAAATAAATTTGAAATATATTTAAATGAATTAATTGAAACCAATAAAAATTTTAATTTAACAAGAATTGTTGATGAAAAAGATGTATTAGAAAAACATTTTTTAGATTCATTAATTATTAATAAATATATTAATTCAAATGATAAAGTAATAGATATTGGATCTGGTGCAGGATTCCCTGGAATACCTTTAAAGATATTTTTAGATAATATAAATATATTAATGGTAGATAGTGTTAATAAAAAAGTAGATTTTATAAATAAGATTATTAGTGAATTAAAATTGGAAAATGCTTTAGCAATTCATGAAAGAGCTGAAGATTTAGCGCATAATATAGATTATAGAGAAAAGTATGATGTAGCTGTATCAAGGGCTGTAGCAAATATGAGCACATTAGCAGAATATTTAATTCCATTTGTAAAAATAGATGGTAAAATAATATATATAAAAGGTCCTAATATAAAAGATGAATTAAATAATAGTAAAAATGCTATTAATATATTGGGGGGAAAAATAGAATATATATATGAATATAAATTACCTAATTTAGAACAAATATATAATATTATAGTAATTAAAAAAGTAAAAAGTACAAATAGTAAATATCCAAGAAAAGCTGGAATACCTAATAATAACCCTATAAAATAAAAATGTAAAAAAATGTTCCATGTGGAACATTTTTTCTATTAAAAGAATAAAATAATAAAATAATTGAAAAAGTCTTTTAATATTAAAAAATATATGTTAATATATTAAAGTAATTAAACAATAGATAAAATATAAATATAATATAAAAAGGAGGAAAACATGGGAAGAGTAATTGCAATTGCAAATCAAAAAGGTGGAGTTGGAAAAACTACTACATCTGTTAATTTAAGTGCATGTTTAGCGCAACAAGGGAAAAAAGTATTAATATTAGACATAGACCCTCAAGGCAATGCTACAAGCGGTTTAGGGGCTAACAAGCAAGTACCAAAATCTGTATATGATGTAATAATAAATGATGAAAATATAGACGACATTTTACAGGATACAGATATAAAAAGTTTATATGTTTGCCCATCAAATATAAATTTAGCTGGTGCAGAGGTTGAATTAGTTTCTGTAATATCAAGAGAAAATAGATTAAAAACTGCAATTGAAAAAATTAAAGATGAATATGATTATATAATTTTAGATTGCCCACCATCTTTAGGATTGATTACATTAAATGCTTTTACAGCAGCTGATTCAGTATTGGTACCAATTCAATGTGAATATTATGCATTAGAAGGTTTAGGCCAATTAATGAGTACTGTAGATTTAGTACAAAAACATTTAAATAAGGATTTAGAAATAGAAGGTGTTGTATTAACAATGTATGATGCAAGAACAAAATTATCTTTACAAGTTGTGGAAGAAGTAAAAAGATACTTTGGTTCGAAGGTATATAAAACAATAATACCAAGAAATATAAGATTAAGTGAGGCTCCAAGCCATGGATTACCAATATCTTTATATGATAAACGTTCAAAAGGTGCAACATGTTATATCAATTTAGCAAAAGAAGTTATTAAGAATAGTGAGGTGAATTAGTATGGGAAAAGGATTAGGAAGAGGTTTAGATGCATTATTTCAAACTGGAAATAAAAATATAGTGGATGAAGTAACTAAGAATAGTGAAAATAGAATACAATTAATTCATGTAAGTAATATATTAACAAATGAAGACCAACCAAGAAAAATATTTGATGAAAAAAGTTTAAGCGAATTAGCAAATTCAATTAAAAAATATGGAATAATTCAACCGCTTGTAGTAACAAAGAAAGCTGATAAATATGATTTGGTTGCAGGAGAAAGACGTTTAAGAGCAGCAAAATCAATAGGTCTAGAAAGTGTACCTGTTGTTATAAAAGAATATAATGATCAATCAAAAAATGAAATATCTTTAATCGAAAATATACAAAGAGAAGATTTAAATACATTAGAAGTTGCGGAAGCATATAAATATTTAATGGAAAAATACAATCTAAATCAAGAGGAATTAGCAAAAAATTTAGGTAAAAGTAGAAGTACTGTTGCGAATTCATTAAGAATTTTAAAATTAACAGATGATGTAAAAGAATTTATCAAAAATAATGAAATAAACGAAGGTCATTGTAAAATACTTGCTTCAATACCAAGTGAAACAATACAAAAGGCTTTAGCCAATAAGATTGTAGCTGATGGATTAAGTGTAAGACAATTAGAAAATTTAATTAAAGAAAAAGAAGAAAATATAAAAAAACCTAAAAAAGTTATAGAAGAAAATATATGGATAAAAAATATAGAAGATCAATTTAAAGATTTTTTCCAAACAAAAGTACAAGTAAAACAAAACGGAGCTAATAAAGGTAAAATTATCGTTGAATACTATTCAAACGATGAATTAGAGAGCATTTTAAATAAAGTAAACAGGGGGTAACAAATGGAAGTTTTAAATAGTTTGTATAATGGGATTGTTAATTTAACAAATTCAGATGTTTTTAATGTTATAATTTTTATAATTATGATAATTCTTGTAATTGTATGTATTGCTAATATAGCAAAAACTAAAAAAACAATAAAAAAATACAATTCTCTAATGAGAAAATTAGGTAATGGAACAAATTTAGAAACAATGTTAAGAGGTTATATAACAAATGTGGAAAATATTGAAAAAAGAAATGAAGAATTATTTTCTTATTGCCATAAATTAGACGAGAGATTAGTAAGATGTATTCAAAAAGTTGGAATGGTAAGATATAATGCATTTGAAGATACGGGAAGTGATTTGTGTTTTGCTATAGCATTATTAGATTATGAAGATTCTGGAGTGGTAATAAATGGAATCTATTCAAGAGAAGGCTCTGCAACATATGCAAA
>JAQVRJ010000034.1 GCA_028701115.1 Clostridia bacterium | reverse complement strand
ATATCATCAAATTCATATTCATCTAAATTATGAATATATGCTTCAAATACTTTTTTATATTTTTCTAATGTTTGTATTACTTGATTAGCTTTACTTTGTATAACAACATTATCTTGTAACACATATCTTATATCACCTTTAAACAATGTTATTATTCCACGTCTTTGAGATATACTAACAACTAATTTTTTAGTTTGTTTTGCAAATCTTTCTGCTGTTTTGTGTCTACTTCCTGTCTCATTTGTTGTAATTGTAGCATCTGGCAATAATTGAGTATTTGCTAACACTATTGTTTTTAAATCATCACTTATAACAATGGCATTATCCATTTTAGCTAATTCATAAATTCTTGCTGGCGAATAATCATCATTAATTCTAAAGCCACCATCTGTTAATTTTAATACAGCTTCATCATTAGACAAAACAATTAGTCCACCTGTCCCAGCATTAAGAACATTATCCAAGCCTTCTCTAATTTGTGTGCCAGGAGCTGTTTTCCTAATTATATCCAATAATTCTTCATTCATCCTATTACCTCATCTATTGCTTCCTTCAAATCACTTACACCTATAATCTCAATTACATACTTACCTTTTATACTATCTTTATTACTCTTTGGGATAATACATTTCTTAAATCCCATTTTTTCTGATTCTTTAACTCTATTTTCAATTAAATTAACACTCTTAATTTCTCCATTTAATCCTATTTCACCTATAACAACAGTGTCATTGCTTATCGGTATATTTTTTAAAGACGATAATACTGTCATTGCGATTGCTAAATCTATAGCTGGTTCATATATTTTTATACCACCTACAACATTAGTATATGCATCAAAATTTCCTAAACTAATATCTAAATGTTTTTCTATTACAGCCATTAACAAATTTAATTTATTGAAATCTATACCTAATGTCGTTCTTCTTGGCATTCCAAATACTGTTCTTGTAACTAATGATTGTAATTCGACTAAAATTGTTCTTGTGCCTTCTAAGGCAGGAACAATTACAGTTCCACATAAATTTTCGCTTCTATCTGATAATAAAAATGTTGAAGGATTATTGATTTCAGATAACCCATTATCCTGCATTTCAAAAATACCAATTTCATTAGTAGCCCCAAATCGGTTTTTTACACTTCTTAATATTCTATATATTAAATATCTTTCACCTTCAAGATATAAAACTGTATCTACCATATGTTCCAATACTCTTGGTCCAGCAATTGCTCCTTCTTTTGTTACATGTCCTATAAGTATTGTAGAAATGTTTTGCTTTTTACATATTTGCATAATTTGTGAAGTACATTCTCTAACTTGACTAACACTACCAGATACAGATGTTATATCATCGCTATACATCGTTTGTATTGAATCAATAATAACTAATTGTGGCTTAATATCTTTAATAGTATCTTCTATTAATTCCATATTAGTTTCACCTAAAAATATAATATTATCCTTAACAACATGTAATCTATCTGCTCTTAATTTAATTTGTGTACCAGATTCTTCTCCAGAAACATATAATATTTTTCCTGTTACATCAATCTTATTACAGAGTTGTAAAACTAATGTAGATTTCCCAACACCTGGATCACCACCAACTAATGTTAATGAGCCTTGAACCAATCCACCTCCAAGAACTCTATTAAGCTCTTCAAAACCTGTATTAAATCTAGGTACATCTTCAATCTTAATATCTTGCAAATTTATCGGTTTACTAATTATATTTTCATTAAAATTATTTTTATTTGTAGTTTTAGTTATTTTTTCTTCATAAAATGTGTTCCAACTATTACAACTAGGACATTTTCCTAACCATTTTGATTGTTCACAACCACATTCACTACATATAAACACTGTACTATTTTTTGCCATATAACTCCTCCACGCAAATTAAATACATTGCATGTGACCATGCTAATCCATTTACCCATAATCCATTTTTCTCCAACACTTGTTCCGGTAAATATCCATATGTTGATGAATGATTCGTTACCCAGTCAAAATATTCTAAAGCTTTTATATTATCATTTATATCATTAGTTATCTTATATTTTTTAATATAGTATAAACTTAACCATAATGTTGAAATAACCCACGGATTATTTCCACCAATATAAGAATCACCTTCTATTCTTTTAATACCTCCAATATTCGTTTTTAAATATCTTTCTATTGCATTAACAGTAGATACCATTTTTCCATCTATAGGATCGCATAATTCAAATGGATATACTAATGCTAAAGCACTTGAACAAATTACTCTATTTTCTTTAGCTTTTACATATGATTGCTTTTCATCATCCCAAAAATGATTAAATATATTTTGACGTATTTTATTCATTAATTCTTTAATAGTAGCTGTTTTATTACCATCAAAATTATCTTCCACATATTTTTTAAATGCACAATATATACTTGCTAATGAGTATTGATCTTTTCCAAAATAATTTTCCCATATGTCATAAGTATCTATTTGTAACCCTTCATTGTCTATTGATGATACTAAATAATCAATACCATTCTCTATTGCAACTTTTTGCACAACTTTTAATTCATCACTTGAAATATTATATTCTTCTATTAAACCTATTACTGCAGAAGCTGTTTGATCTATTTGACTTCCCCAACAGGGTGCTAAACTTCCATCAGTATAAAATCTTTGTTCCCACATTCCATTACTAGATTGTGTTAATGGTAAAAATTTAGAATAATATAATTGAGCAATTTTTCCTAACCCACAAGTCTTCAATGCCTTCATAAAATACATACCATCTCTTGGCCAACAATATGCATATTTCCCACATTTTTTTACGCCTTCATCAACTTCACATGATGCAATACATCCACCAGTATGATTATCTACATATAAAGGCAATAACAATATTGATCTAATATATATTTCTTTTTCTTTATCATTTTTAAACTCATATTTATTTACAGTTTTTACAACATTTAACCAATACTGTTTTGTATCTTCATACATTAACTCTTCATTGCATTGCTTAATTGTTTGTACCATAACTTTATTAAAATTATCATTTTCTCTTACACCTATAAATATATTTAATTTCAATTGAGTTTCATTTTCTTCTTCATTTAATACATTTTCTTCAAAAGGATAAACGATATAACTTGACTTAGATAATCCTTCATATTCTAAATCATTTGTTAATAATTTCTCAGCATCATTTATTGTTCCATTAACTTTATATCCTACACTTGGAGTATCTGAAAAAACAGTAAAATATGAATCTTTTGCATACTGTGTTAAATAATCATAATCTTTATTATATTGACCTGAGATAAATCTTATCAAACTACCATTTTTATCATTATATATTAATAATTTTAAATTTGAATTTTTCTCATTTTTTAATACCTTAAATGTACGTACTAATATATCATTATTAATATCTACAAAATCCCTTTGCTCAATTATAATATTTTTAGAAATATATTTTGTAAATAATATATTTGCATCTAATTCAAAATTTTGTTCATATTCAAAAAATCTTTCATTATTTAGCCAATATAATTTTGAATCTATTATTAATCCTAATAAATTCTCATCTATATGTTGCATATAATCAATCGTAGGTGCAAAATATCTTAATATTTGGCCTTTTTTTGATATGCTTACTAAAATATTTGTATTACCAATAATACAATCATTTATATATTTTTCTTTCATTTAATCACCACCACTTATTATATATAGTAATTATATAATTATATATTCTTTTAGTCAATGAAATAATAAACAAAATAAATATTATATTATTTGTTTACATAACGAATTATAAATTATACTTAAAATAATATCCTAATACTAATTATTTTTTAAATTTATTTTTAACACACATATATTTTGGCAAACAAAAAAGAGATTAAATAACTAATCTCTTTTGTATACTACATTTCAGGTTCTACTATACCAAAGTTACCATCATTAGTTTTATACAAAACATTAACTTCTCTAGTATCAATATTTATAAATGTAAAGAAAACATCATCATTATCTTTTAATATAATCATTGCATCTTCAATTGACATAGGCTTCATTGGATAAGCAATATATTTAACAACTTGATCCTTTACAGCATCTCTAACAACATCGCTAGATAAATACTCTTTACCTCTTATTGTATCCTTTTTAAAATTCTTTTCTTCCTTTTCCTTAGTCTTTCTAATTTGTCTTTGTAATACATCTACTAATTCATCTATTGCTTCATACATATCTGGCTTTTCTTCTTGCGCCCTATATATTTTTGTACCAGCTTTCATATTTACTTCAACAATTTGAAGATTTCTTTCTGTAGACATATTAACTGTTGTCTCACAATCTTTTTTTATTACCTTTTCAAGTTTAGAAAACTTTTCTTCTGCATAATTTTTTAAAGCTTCTGTTAACTCTATATTTCTGCCACTTATTATAAATTTCATTTGGACTCCTCCTTTGTAGACTAACCTTCTATTTCAACATCATCTCTAAACTTTAATTCTTTATTACAACTCGAACAGCAAATTGTCTTTCTTGTATCATTTAAATCATAATAAACATCATCAGGTGTACTGCAACCAGCAAAAGAATCAGATGTATCTCTTCTACAATATCCACAATATATTTTCATATTATTCACCTCGCTTTATACTATATATCCATTGTACCATAAATATATTATCAATGCAACTTCAATAATAAATATTAATGGTAGCCCTATATTAAAAGCACTTTTTCTAGTCTTATGATGAAACAAATACATACCTAATATCCCACCAATACTACCTCCTAATAAAGAAATTATTACTAAAGTTTTTTCAGCTATTCTCCAACGATTATATTCAGCAAATTTTTTATCAATAAAAAACAATATAAATTCAAGTACATTAATCATACCCAAATATATCAATATATAATTTAAATCGATAATTTCTAATAACCTCATTTTTACCTCCTAAAAAAAACTATATTGATTACTTCTCATCATACCATCTAAACATCCTTCACCTTCTAATATTTGTATTGTAGATTTACCAATCTTTGCTTTAACCTGTAAATCATCTACAGTTAAATCACCGTTAGAATTTTGTACTGCATTATATATTCCTTGAGCAGCTATTGTACCTAATCCTGGTAATGTATTTAATGATGGCCTTATTCCATCTTCTTCAACTTTAAACTTGGTTGCATGTGAATTTTTTAAAGAAATTGGTAAAAATTTAATACCTCTTTCATACATTTCATTTACAACTTCTAATATTGTTAAAACTGATTTATCTTTAACAGATATATTATTGCCTTGATTTTCTAACTCTTTTATTTTTTGCTTTACAATATCTTTTCCTTTTATCATTATATTTGCGTCAAAATCATCTGCTCGAATTGTAAAATATGCTGTATAAAAAGCTTTTGGCTTATGTACTTTAAACCATGCTATTCTAAATGCATTAGTTACATATGCTGCAGCATGTGCCTTGGGAAACATGTACTTAATTTGTTTACATGATTTAATATACCATGATGGAACATTATGTTCTTGCATCGATTGTTCCATTTCTTCTGATAATCCTTTTCCTTTACGAACACTTTCCATTGTTTTAAATGCTAGTTTAGGTGGTAAATTCATTTTTAACAAATATAACATAATATCATCTCTAGTACATATTGTTTCAGATAATGGAGCTATTCCTTCTGCAATTAAAGTCTGAGCATTATTTAACCATACATCTGTACCATGAGATAACCCAGATATACGTAGTAATTCTTCAAATGTACTTGGTTTTGTATCAACTAACATTTGTCTCACAAATTTGGTACCAAATTCTGGAACTGCAAAACTTCCAACTTCCGAACCTATTTGATCAGGTTTTACACCTAATGCCTCAGTTGATGAAAATAAAGACATAGTTTCTTTATCATCTAATGGAACATCATAAATATTAATACTTGTTAATTCTTCTAACATTTTAATAACAGTAGGATCATCATGACCTAATATATCTAGTTTTAAAACATTATCGTGTATTGAATGGAAATCAAAATGTGTTGTTTTGAAATTATTTCCATCATCATCATCATCAGCTGGATATTGTATAGGACAAAAATCATATACATCTTTATAATCTGGTATAACAATCATGCCTCCTGGATGTTGTCCAGTAGTTCTTTTAATACCTACACACCCTTGTGCAATTCTTGTAGTTTCAGCATTTGAAACATAAATATTTTTTTCTTCATAATATTTTCTTACAAACCCTAAAGCAGTTTTTTCTTGCATTGTACCAATTGTTCCTGCCTTAAAAACTTTACCAATACCAAATAATTCTTCTGTATATTTATGTGCTTCTTTTTGATAATCACCAGAAAAATTCAAGTCAATATCTGGTGCTTTATCTCCATCAAAACCTAAGAAAGTTTCAAATGGTATATCTATTCCATTTTTATTATATTTTGTTCCACAATTTTGGCAATTTTTATCTGGTAAGTCAAATCCACACTTATATCCTGTAATCTCAAAATCTGAATTTTTACAATTTGGACATACATAATGTGGTGGTAATGGATTTACTTCTGTAATCCCTGTCATTGTTGCTGCAAATGATGAGCCAACCGAACCTCTTGAACCAACAAGATATCCATCGGCATTCGATTTAGCAACTAACTTTTGCGCAATTATATACATAATAGAGAACCCATGCTTTATAATTGAATTTAATTCTTTTTCTAATCTATTTTTAACTATATCAGGTAATACTTCACCATATATTTCATGTGCCTTCTTATATGCTATTCTTTCTATTTCTTCATCAGACCCTTTAATTCTTGGTGGATATGTTCCATCAGGGACTGGCTGAATTACCTCACACATATCTGCTATTTTATTTGTATTAGTTACTGCATATTCATATGCTTTATCTTTATCCAAATATGTAAAATCATCTAATATTTCATCAGTTGTTTTCAAATATAATGGAGCTTGAAAATCTGCATCACTATATCCTTGACCAGCTTGTAATACTCTTCTATATATTTCATCCTCTGGATTTAAGAAATGCACATCACCTGTTGCAACAACTAACTTATTACATTTTTCAGCTAATGCAATTATCTTCCTATTAATTTCATGTAAATCTTCAATACTATTTACAATACCATCCCTTATCATAAAGCTATTATTTCCATCAGGCATTATTTCAAAATAATCATAATCTTTTGCTAATTCTAATAATTCTTTTTCAGGAATATTTTCTTGTATTGCTTTATATATTTTACCTTGTTCACATGCAGAACCAACAATTAAACCTTTTTTGTATTTTCTTAATTCGGACATAGGAATTCTTGGTCTTTTATGAAAATATTCAACATGAGAAT
This sequence comes from Clostridia bacterium, assembly GCA_028701115.1. Classification (GTDB taxonomy): domain Bacteria; phylum Bacillota; class Clostridia; order TANB77; family SIG350; genus CALYAQ01. The sequence continues at coordinate 1,897 of JAQVRJ010000034.1, read as the reverse complement.
TAGAAATTAATTTATATAGATTTTTTAAACCCGTATAATTTTTTACAAGAATTGTTATATGATATGAAACACCTTTTTTTATATCTGATTTATATCTTTCATGCTTATTCATATTTTCTTCATCAGGCTGCTGATTATCTTTTTCCATTATATTAAATACTTTTACTAATGTTTTAACATCATCAATAGCTCTATGCTCTTTTTCAATAATTATATCTAAATTATCTGCAACAGTTCCTAACTTATGGTTTGGAAAATCCGGATATTTTTCTCTTGCTATTTGTAAAGTATCTATTACATCATTATTTACCTGCAAACCTAATTTTTCAGCATTATATTTTATAAATCCCATATCAAAACTTGCATTATGTGCAACTATAGGAAAATTACCAACAAATTCTATAACTTTAGGTAATATTTCATCTATAGTTAAAGCATCTTTAACCATTTCATCAGTTATACCTGTTAATTCAGTAATATTTTCTGGTATATGTATTTGTGGATTTACTAGCTCATTAAATTCTTCAACGATTTCTCCATTAACTAATTTAGCAATACCAATCTCTGTTATACAATCGGTCTCTTTATTTAATCCTGTTGTTTCTATATCTAAAACCATATATGTATTATCTTCAGATTTTGCAAATTTATCATCATAAACTACATAACCTTCAACACCATATATAACTTTAATACCAAATTCCTTCGCAGCTATATGTGCTTCTGGAAAAGCTTGAACAACACCATGATCAGTTATGGCTATAGCTTTATGACCCCATCTAGCAGCAGTTTTAATTATATCAGTTGCAGAAGATATTCCATCCATTGCACTCATTTTTGTATGCAAATGCAACTCTACTCTCTTTTCACTAGATAAATCCATTCTCTTTGGTTTAGGTGCAACTTTAACTCCAACATTTGCAATAACACCCAATTCTTTTGCATATGGGTCATATTGAACATTACCTTCTACACGAATTCTTTCAGCTGAAGAAATAGCAGAAATAACAGCTTTTGATTCTTCTGCTGTTACAAAAGTTTTAATAGCCATAGTTGTTGTACCATCATATACATTAAATATAACCAAAACTTTTCCAGACTTTAATTCTCTACTATCTACCTTTATAATATCTCCTTCAATAGATACTCTTCCACTATCTACTGTTAAATCAGAAATCCTTTGTAAAGTTTCTTTAATTTTTGCTTTCCCAAATACATTATCTGAATTTTGAATACTGAAATTTTTATTTTTTGATTCTTCCTTTAAATCTTTTTTTGCAATGTCTTTAATTTTTTCTTGAACTATCTTATTTTCCATTTCTAAGTCATATTCTTTACTTTCACCATCAATAAAATTTATCTTAGATTTAATTCCATAATTATTAAATATTAATTCCTCAATAATTTTATTCATTTTTTTATTTTCAAGCATTTCTTTTGCTTTTACTGTTAATTTAATACTTATATTATCTTTATCATAAGTATAATCATAATTATTAAAAATACCTTTTATACTTGGATGCTTGTATAATAAGTATTTTAAAACTTGATCAACATTTATAGAACTCATATTTTGTTGACAACCAATATATTTCATTGATATATTCAATTCTCTTAATTTTAATTTATCTATAATATATTTTTCAAGTTGAGCTAACAATGCTAAATTAAAACTATTTGTTATTAACATTGTTAATTCTAAAATATTAGACTTTTTCTTAAATTTTACTTTCTCTATATGAGTAATATCTAAGCCATCGAACAATAATTCTTTTGGAATATCCGGAAATATACTTGTAAAAAATTGATCGCCCATAAATACCACCCTTCATAAAAATATTTGTATAAACATTTTAGCATAATAACTAACATTATGGTATAAAATACTTTGTTTTTA
>JAQVRJ010000005.1 GCA_028701115.1 Clostridia bacterium | reverse complement strand
TAAAAGAGAAAAGTTTTATTGACATGAAATGTAGCTATTAAGCTACGTTTGCGAAGCATGCTTAAAAATAAATATTGGATTGTAAAAAAATCAAAAAAAAAATTGCCTACATTTACTTGACACATACCAATATAGCAACTGTACAAGAAGCTGTAAGATTACAAATGAATAATAATCTTACAAAATATGTAGCAAATGGTACAACTAATCTTATAAAATATAAATGGGTTGGTGTAGTAAAAGAATATACAGAAAATAATGCAGAAGATGGAATAAATCCATCTTTTGATAGTGCAACTATTCAAGGTATAAATGTAGCAAAAATTGATTCTACTATAAAGAAAAATATAAGTATTTCTGATGATGAATTTGGGAAATACTATGTAGATAATAAAGGTGTAGTTTATTATGAAGGCTTCTTGTATGAAGGCGTTACATATTATAATAAATTAACAACTTCAACTTCAGTAATTCCAACTGATCCAATTGAAACCGATCCAATTGAAACTGATCCAATTGAAACTGATCCATTTTGTATTATAACAGCAGATGATATAACAAATAATACAACAACAAACACAACAATAACATATAGATTCACTTGGGATAGACCTGTTTATGGTTTTGAAGTTTCAGATATAGCACTTACATATGGTAGCAAAGGTACATTTACTGAAATAATCCCAAATGAAGAATATACTTTGGTAGCAACAAATTCTGGTAATGGTGTACAAACTATACAAATTCCAGAAAATATATGTACAGATGACAATGGAAAAAATAATTTACCTAGCAACATTGTAATTGCAATACAAGAAAGCAATATATTTACAAACTTAATCGCTGTTTGGAATGGAGAATATGATATAAGCTGGTATGTCACTAATCCATCAGCAATGTCATTTAACATATCTTCGAAAGAACAATTAGCTGGTTTAGCATTATTAACTGCTGCAAGTGGTAAAAGTGTATACTATGATGCAAATGGTTTTGCAAATACAACTGGCCCTAATTTAACAGTTGGAACTAGCTTCACAAACCAAATAATAAATATAACTCAAGACATTATAATTAATAATGGAATTTTTAGTGAGAATAGTAATTCATTTTTCTATACTCCTAATGGTGGAACTACAGTTGATGTTAGTACCTTAACTGATGCTAATATGACATATGGTCCAAGAGGCTCAACTTTTGATGGTATACTTAATGGAAACAGCCATAAAATATCTGGTATTTATTCAAAAACAACATCATATCCTAACGGTCTATTTTACACATTAAGTGGTACAATTAAAAACTTAGAAATAAACAATTCATATATTTATTCATCAGGTAATTCATCTGCTAATTTTGCAAGTAGCATAATATCAACTGGAATAGTTGATTCTTGTGCAAACATAAACTCATATATATGGGGATATAGAATTGCAGGTGGTATTACATCAACGCAAAATGGATTAATCATTAATTCTTATAATAATTCAAGAATTGAAACTATTATAAAATGTACTAGCTCATATTGCGGTAGCTCTTTCATTGGCGGTATATGTGGCTTAAGCGATGGATACATTATAAATTCATATAATACTGGTAGAATTATTGGGGGTTGTAGAACTGCTGGAATTCTTGGAAGCCAAGGATGGCAAACAGCTGTCCCAAAAGTATTAAACTGTTATAATGCTGGTTATATCACTGGTTCTACAAGCGGTGTTGGTTATGGAATCGGTTGGTTACAAGGCGGAGAAATAGCATACACATATGGTTTAGATACCTATACAACACAAGCAATTGGAGGAATAGAAAGTTCAGCAAGTATATATAATAGTAATAACAGTTCATTCTCAATAAGTAACGCTAGTAATGTAATAACTAGCATGAATAGCTGGATAAGCAATAATGGAAATATATATCGTGGTGTTACATTATCCACTTGGAAAACTGATACAAATACGAGCCTACCAATATTAAATTGGCAATAGAATAAATAAAAAACCTAAATAAAAAATTTAGGTTTTTTATTTTACACTTATATAATCTTTAATACTATGATACTTACTTTCGCCTATTCCATTTACATTTTTTATATCTTCTATTTTATTAAAACTTTTATTTTTTCTATATTCTATAATTCTATTTGCAATACTATCTCCTATTCCTGGTAAAGTCATCAATTCTTCTTTTGTGCAATTATTAATATTAATTATCTTACTATTATTAACTATATTTTCTATTATTTCTTCATCATTTGTATAAATATATATTTTTTCACCATCATTTAACATTTTTGCTAAATTAACAATTTTTGTATTAGCATTATTTTTAAATCCATTTGCTAATTTAATTATATCATCTACTCTACTTCCTACCTTTAATGCATATACACCTGGATTATTTACAGCTCCATCGATATGAACAATAATATCTTCATTACTATTTTCGATATTATTTAATTGATATTCTTTATTATAGTAATCTGCTATAGCATGTATATCTTTATCACTTTTTATACAGGAATAACTATATATAATTATAGATATCCCAATTAAAATAAATACTACCCATTTATACTTTATACTTATTGCTTTAAGTTTACATAAAATCAAATCTATTTTGTCTTCCATAAAATCTCCTTTTAAAAAAATGTATTTCCTCTTGTTATTTTGATCAAAATTATATATTATATATTATATATATAACTTAGGAGGAATGAATATGAAAAAAATTTTACCAATAATATTATGTTTAATGCTAATTTTTTCATCAATTGCATTAGCTGATACACCATCTGTAACAGTTAATGGTGATGCAGCATTATTAATCGAAAAAACAACAGGAAAGGTTTTATATGAAAAAAATGCTAATAAAAAAGAATATCCAGCAAGTTTAACAAAAATTTTAACTGCACTAATTGTTTTAGAAAATTGTGAATTAACTGAAGAAGTTACGATCTCAAATACTGCAGTTTTATCTGTTCCAGCAGGTTCAACTATTGCATATTTAAAAGCAGGTGAAGTTTTAACAGTAGAAGAATTACTATATGCTATGTTAATTGGTTCTGGTAATGATGCAGCTAATGCTTTAGCGATTCATGTATCTGGTTCTGTTACAGAATTTGTAAAATTAATGAATGATAAAGCAAAACAACTTGGCGCTACAAACTCAAATTTCGTAAATGCAAGTGGTATACATGATGCAAATCAATATACAACAGCAAATGATTTAATGTTAATAACTCAAGCTGCAGTAAAATATGAAATGTTTAATAAAATATGTTCTACTACTTCATATACATTAAGATCAACAGATGTATTCAAACAAACTGGAGATAATGAAAGAAAATTCGAAACTTCAAATTTATTATTATTAAATAAAACAACAACTGTATCTACAAAAAACTTCTATTACCAATATGCTACAGGCATAAAAACAGGATATACATCTCAAGCTAGAAATTGTATTGTTGCATCAGCTCAAAAAGAAAATCTTGAATTATTAGCTGTTGTATTAAATGTAGGTTCTGCAGAAAATATAAGTAGATACTTAGATGCAAAAAATTTATTTGAATATGGATTTAGCAAATTTCAAATAACACCATTTAATCCTACTATAGATGATATAACTATCAAAAATTCAAACATAAAACTTCAAGTAGCAATTAATGGACCAGCCAATATATTATCTGATTCAGAATTACAATTAACTGAATTAACGCCAAAATTTGATTTAAAAACTGGCTTACAGGCTCCAATATATAAAGATGATGTAGTTGGTATTATATCATATGAAATTGATGGTCATTTATATTCATTTGATTTAATAGCTCAAAATGATGTACCTGAAAACCCATCAGCAGGTGAAGTATTCTTAGGATTTTTAGGTATAATTTGGAATATAATTAAAGTTATACTAATAATTTTAATTGCTTTCATAGTTATAGCAGTAATAATTAGATTAGTTAATAATAATAGAAAACAAAAAAGAAGAGCGGCAAAAAGATATAAAAATTAGGAGTTATGATGGATAAAAAACAAAAAAGTATCTTAAAAAACGAATTGAAAAATGAAAAAGAAAAATTCAAAAACGAATTTAACGAATTTAAAAAATTCGCTTTTAAAGGAAATATATTAGATTTATCTATTGGTGTTATTATTGGTACAGCATTTGCAAAAATTGTATCTTCATTCTCAAATGATATTATAATGCCATTTATATCTCTAATAACTAATAACATTAACTTCAACAATATGTTTATTGCATTAGATGGCGTTAAATATGAAACAATAGAATCTGCAAAAATTGCAGGAGCTTCAATATTATATTATGGTAATTTTCTTACAACCATTACAGATTTCTTACTTACTGCATTATGTATATTTATTGCTATTAGACAAATAAATAAATTTAGCTTTAAAAAGAAGAATGAAACTGAAAAAAAAGAAGAAGAAACCACAAAAGAATGTCCTTACTGCAAAACAAGAATTCATTTAGACGCTTCAAGATGTCCTAATTGTACATCTGAATTAAATAAGTAGCATATATAAAAATGGAATACAAAAGTATTCCATTTTTTATATTTATTCTACAACTATTACTATATTTATTATTATATTTTAAAATACTTTTTATATTGATATACAAAAAACCTATCTGTCATTCCTGCAATATAGTCTATTACCTTTCTTGCATTTGATGCATTATTAATATATTCATCTGCCATGTTTTTCAAAAACAATTCAGATATATCTGTTTTATTTGCTTTCGTATTTAAATCATTTAAATACAACTTAAACAGATCATTAAATTGTTTTTCTAGAATTTCTAATTGATTATTATTTAATGCTCTATTATATATATTTTTATAATTAAAATCCTTTAAACTTATTAAAGCATTATATGCACTATCAGATAATGATAAATAATTTTTCCCAAAGCTATTCTTAATTACATCGAGCACTAATTTATCTACAATTGTATTATTCTTATCTCCTAATATATCTTTAATACTATCTGGCAATTCTGTTCTTTTTAATAACCCTAAATCAATTGCATCTTCGATATCTCTACCTATATAAGCAATTACATCAGATATTCTAACAACACATCCTTCTAATGTCATAGCTCTTATTTTTTTAGACTCATTATCATTGATATAGCAATTATTATATTCTTTTAAAAACTGTTCCCATGTTTTATTATATAGTGGTTCATATTTTTCATTTATAAATTCTCCATTGTGACATAGAATCCCATCTAAAGTTTGTAATGAAATATTCAATCCCACTCCATTATTCTCTAATACTAAAAATTCACGTACGCTTTGTACATTATGTAAAAAATATCCTTCACCTACAGATAAAGATATCTTATTTAAAAATGCCTCACCTTTATGTCCAAATGGCGTATGCCCAATATCATGACCTAAACTTATTGCTTCAATCAAATCTTCATTTAAACTTAACGCTCTACCAATTGTTCTAGCTATCTTCGCAACAAGTTGAACATGTATCATTCTAGTACTTACTCTATCATCATTTATTAAAGAAAATACTTGTGTTTTATCTAAATATCTTGTATATGCAAAACTATGAAGTATTTTATCTACGTCTTTACTAAATACAATTCTAAATTCAGGTTTAGTTTCAACTGCTTTTCTTATAGCATCTGAACTTTTACATGCATATGGAGCTAAGCACTCTTCCCTTTTAATATATATTTCTCTAACTTTATCAATAATATCCATACTATCTTTCCCCTTCAATATTTAATTATATAATATACTCTAAAACTGTATTAGTCAAGGGGAAAAATGTCGAATAGGTTTGACTTTAATCGACATAATTATATGATTTTAGTTAATATTCTATTATATTTTTACATTTCTCATTTAAAAAAATTAATTTTATGTTTTCCAATGTTTCATGAGCAATATTATTTAATGCTTCTTGAGTAAAAAATGCTTGATGTGAAGTTATTAAAACATTTGGCATAGATATTAAAACAGATAATTCTTCATCCCTTAAATATGAATTAGACATATCATTTTGAAAATAATCGCTTTCTTCTTCATATACATCTAATGCAAGTCCACCTATTTTACCAGTTTTTAATACATCAACTAGATCTTTTGTATTTATTAGCTTTCCTCTACTTGTATTTATTATATAAACACCATTTTTCATCATATTCATAGTATTTATATTTATCATATGCTCTGTTTCATTTGTTAATGGGCAATGTAAAGATATTATATCACTATTAACATAAATATCTTCTAATGTAGTATATTTATATCCCATTTTTTCTGCATATTCATTATCCGGATACACATCATAAGCTAAAACATTTGCCCCAAAACCCTTCATTATTTTTATAAATACTTTTCCTATTTTTCCAGTACCTATAACTCCAACAGTTTTTCCATTAATATCAAAACCTAATAAACCATTTAAGGTAAAATTATACTTTTTCACACGTTGATAAGCTTTATATATTTTTCTATTTAAACCAAGAATTAATGCTACTGCATGTTCTGCAACAGCATAAGGCGAATATTCAGGAACTCTTGCTATTAATATTTTATCCTTTGCATATGCTATATCAACATTATTATACCCAGCACACCTTAATACTATTAACTTCACACCACATTCATAAAGAATATCTATCGTATTTGAATCTACTTTATCATTAACAAATACACAAACTACTTCATAACCTTTTGTAAGCAGTGCTGTTTCAACGTTTAATTTTGTTTCAAAATAATTTATCTCAAAACCATAACAACGATTATGTTTATCAAACATTTCTTTATCATATGGCTTAGTATCAAAAAATGCAATTTTCATTTTATCTCCTTATTTTATTACTATCTTTTTGTACAGTCTTCTTTATAATTTGCTTCTTTTCCTTTTTAGACTTTCTATATAATGTAACTTTATTTCCAACTACTTGGATTAAAGTGCTATGAGTTTTTTCTGCAAGTTCAATAGCAATATTGTGTACATCCTCTTCTGCAGTTTCTAAAACATTAACTTTTAATAATTCTAAAGCCTCTAATGAATCATCTATTGCTTGTACTTGATTAGCGTTTATACCATTTTTACCTATTTGAAATATTGATTTTAAAGCCATAGCTTTACTACGAATTTCGGCTCTTTCTTTTGTTGTCATTTATTATCATCCTCTCTATTGCATATATTATACTTTTTCTTGTTTATTATATCAAAAATTATTCAATTTATTACAACGCAAAAAAATTAATTAATTATAATATGTTGCTGCTTTATACATATAATAATCATAATATGCAGTTCCGTCTATATCTATATAATAATTATTTTGATTTTCTGTAATTTTTAATTTATTTAATATATCTGTTTCGACCCTATATACAGATACACCATTTATCTCTTTTGCTACTTGTAAAGCTATATCATTTTGAGCATCACTTTCAGTATATCCTTCAATTACTCCAACCCATTGATAAAAAGCCAAATCATTTTCTTCATATTTTAGCAGATTAGCAGATACACTTAAATTCACCGCTTCTTCAACTTTTGCAATTCTACTATTAAATTCTGCAAATTGTGCTTCTTCTATAGCACCAACTCCAACAAAAACAATTGATGATACAAATATTGCCATTACTACCATAGTTATTACTAATGTTACTAGAGTTATACCTTTTTTTTCATTTACCATAATATCTCCCCTTTTATAACCAAAATATAACATATAATTTATATAAATACAAGTGGAAATAACATATACTCGACTCAATTAAAACTTTATCCACACTATTCAAATATCACTTCTTCTTTATATATTTGATAATCGCTTACATCTATTTTATATTCAATTAAAGCCTGAATAATATAATCCGGCTTTAAATTTTCATCAGCACCAGCTTTTATGCTTATATATATATTTATTAAATCATTGCCATTTTTATGAATTTCAATAGAATTTATATAAGGAACTATATTCATTTTATATTCTACATTGTTTTTTCTTACTATTCTGGTTACATAAATAGTATCTTGAGTAAATAATTGTTCAATTTCTTTAAACATCTCAGATTCTATCACTATCCTATACTTTGCTTCTTTAACAGCTAAAACAATATTTATATCTTTTGAAAATTCTATTCCTTCAGTAATTTTAAAACCTTTAGGTAACTCATTATTCAATCTTTCAATTGCTTCATCTATAGTAATATTATCCACTATATTTACTGTGAAATATTCGCATTTACTAATTACTCCTACACTAGATGGTAAAGCAAATATTATTTGTGAACGCTGATGAAACCCCTGCGAATACTCAATAGCAATATTAGCTCTTCTAAAGACTCTATCAAACATTGACATTACATCCAAATGTCCAATATATTTTACTTCTTCATTTTTTTCATATTTGAATCTAATTTTCAAAACAAGCACCTCCCTTAAATGTAGAAACTCCGCAATTATTACATTGTTGTCTACAATTTGGTGTTGTTTCTTCTCTTAATGCTTTTTCAAATTCACTTTTTAAGAATTTTTTAGTTACTCCTAAGTTTATAAAATCCCATGGTAATATTTCATCTAATTCTCTTTTTCTTTTAGCATAAAAACATGAATCAATATTTGTATTTTTAAAAGCTTGCTCCCATAAATCAAAACGGAATGTACTTTCACTACCATCAAATTTACACCCTAATTTCCAAGCTTCATAAATTGTTTTAGATATTCTTCTATCGCCTCGCGTAACAAATGCTTCTAACATACTTGTTAAATCATTATTCCAGTTAAAAGATATTTCTCTATTAGATAATTTCTTTTTTAAATATTCTATTTTGTCATGAATTAATTCATTACTATCTTGACTTGACCATTGAAATGCAGTAAATGGTTTTGGTACAAAAGTAGAAACACTTACAGTTAGATTTAATTTACCTTTTCTAGTTTTATGATATAACCCAACAACTTTATTGGCTAAATTCACAATACCATCTAAATCTTCATATGTCTCAGTTGGAAGGCCTAACATAAAATATAATTTTACTGTACTCCAACCTTTTTCAAATGTAATTTTACATGCATCAATTATATTATCTTCTGTTATATTCTTATTTATTACATTGCGCAATCTTTGTGTTCCAGCTTCTGGTGCATATGTCAAACCAGATTTACGTATATCACTTATTTTATCTAATAACTCTGGCTCAATTGAATCAATTCTTAATGATGGTAAAGATAAACTTACTTTTTTATCTTGTAATTCTTTTATTAAGCAATCTGTTAATTCATAAAAATGCGAATAATCACTTGTACTTAATGAAGTTAATGCTATTTGATTAAATCCAGTATTGGCTACACACTCTTTTGCTAACTCAACAAGTTTTTTTACACTTCTTTCTCTAACTGGTCTATACACATAGCCAGCTTCACAAAATCTACAACCACGAATACATCCTCTAAACACTTCTAACATAATTCTATCATGTACTATTTTTGTGTATGGTACAATTTGTTTTATAGGATATATTGCAGTATCAAAGTCTTTTATAATTCTTTTTTTTATATTTATTTCTTTTTTATCTAAACGTTCAAAACTTTTTATTGTTCCATTTTCATTATATTCTGTTTTATACAAACTTGGAACATAAATACCTTCAATAGTATCTATCAAATCCAAATATTCTTTTCTTGTTCCTTTTTTTGCTTTCCATTCGTTATATACATCCATTAATTCATTTAATACTTCTTCTCCTTCTCCTAATACAAAGAAGTCAAAAAAATCAGCTAATGGCTCTGGATTATATGCACAAATACCACCTGCGCATACAAAAGGCATTTCTTCTCCTCTATCTTTTGCAAACAAAGGAACATTAGCTAAATCTAACATATTTAATATATTTGTATATGTTAATTCATATAACAAAGTAAAAGATATGAAATCAAAGTTTTTAATTGAATCTTTTGTTTCTAATCCATATAATTCAATATTATTTTTTCTCATCATAGCTTCCATATCTAAATTAGGTGCAAAAACTCTTTCACAATATGTATCTTCACGTAAATTCAATACATTATATAAAACTTTCATTCCTAAATATGACATACCAATTTCGTATGATTCAGGAAAACAAAATGCAAACCTTATCATATTATTTGTTAATTTTTTATTTACTTGATTAAATTCATTTCCCATATATATTGTTGGATTCTGTATTTCCAACAATTCTTTATTATTCATGTTATACCCCTATCAATAAATGTATTTTTTCAACTTTTGGCTTATAATTATTTACTATTGAAATACATGTTCCTTCATCATATTCAACAGCCTTCACAAATATAATTTTTGCAGTCTTAAATATTAAATCTAATATATTCCTCTGTACTTCTATTCTAATTATATTCTGATACGTTACTTCTTTTTCAGATCTTTTACCAAATGGATTTTTATATAACAAACTCTCCATATATAATATACATGCTTTTGCTGTATTTTTTTTATATGAATTAACAGATATATATAAATATATTAAAAAGAAAACTATAAACAATGCAATTACATATAAGGTACATATATCAAATGCTAAATTTGCATATAAATACATACCAACACTTGTTATTATCCACAATATAAATATCCATAAATACCTTAATAAATACATATATATTCTTTCTTCAGATTTTAGCTCATATTCTAAGACTTCATTCTCCATTTTATCACCTATGTATATTATAACATAAATTTACATAATGGCAAGCTTGATATATGTATTTTTTTATTGTATAATTGTATAATAATAACATGGAAGGACATAAAATGAATAATCAATTTGATAGGATAAAAACCTTAATTAATGAAGAAAAATTCAATAAATTACAACAAAGCAATATATGTGTAGTTGGTATTGGTGGAGTTGGTGGATATATTAGCGAATCATTAGCAAGATCTGGTGTAAATAAACTAACATTAATAGACTTTGATACCATATGTAATACTAATTTAAATAGACAAATAATCGCTTTACACTCAACTATAGGGAAAAATAAAGTAAATGTTATGAAAGACAGAATATTAGATATTAACCCTGATTGTAATGTTGAAATATATAATATCTTTTTAGATGATAATACTTTTAACACGGTAGATTTTAAACAATTTGATTATGTTGCAGATGCTATAGATAGCGTCAATAGCAAAATAATGCTTATTAAATATTGTAAAGAAAATAGTATACCAATAATATCTTCAATGGGTACAGGCAATAAGATAGATCCTAATAAATTAAAAATAACAGATATATCTAAAACTTGCTATTGTCCACTTGCAAAAAAGGTAAGAAATATATTAGAAGAATTAGACATTAAAAAAGTTAAAGTATTATTTTCAACAGAAACTACATCTAACACATACATTGAAGAAGATGATAAAATTATACCAAGCTCAATAATTACTATACCAGCAATTGCAGGATTAATGATAGCAAATGAAATAATGATTGATATAACAAATAACGAAAATGAATAATTATTTATTCATTATTTTTTTACACTTATCTTTTTGATACTCCATATTTGACAACATGCATTGGAACTTCTTTCAAATTATTTCTAACAATTAAGCTATTAGGCAATATCATATATACATTCATATAATATGTGTAATGTATATCTAGAAACACATTATCGCCATATTCTTGTAATGTATTAGTTGCATTTATTACAATATTATTTCTATCAAAGCCTTGTAATGCTAAATCATGCACTATATTTTGAATATCATTAGAATTGAGATACCCATACTCTTCTAATACAAACATATATTTTAATGTTATAGACAATAGTTTTTCATACATAATGTATGGTTGTATAATATTTAATAGTAATGTACCGATAGTTATTAAAACAACAATAGAAAATACCAACATTATTGGAACTGTTATTAATGAATTACCTTTTTTCATTTTCCTCCTTATATATATGTTTTTATACTTATATTATTTTTTACATAAAATGTACAACCATTAGAAAAGAATAATCTAAATATTATTGGTATATATTTTATACTTGTATAAACATATATTTCATTATTTTTTATCTCATATTCAATTATATCTACCTCTTGAATATATTTACTGCCATTTTTTAAGTTATTATCTAAATCATATGTTAATATAAGTAATTCTTTAAACTTATTCAAATATATATTGACATCATAATTATATATTTCATACTTTCCTTCTAACTTATTAACACTAATAATTGCACTTCTATTTAAATTATATAAATCAATTTTATAGTTATATACAATAACATATGTATTTATATATGTTATTAGTATTGCAATCAAAAGAATAAACATTATTAAAAATAACATAGTAATAGCCAATATAACTATTGAAACTGCACCTTGGTTTTTATATATTTTTCCAATCATTATATCTAATTTTCTCCCTTACTTTATTATTTATGTATTTTGTTACATCCCTATTATATAAATTATTCCAAGATTCAAATACATCAAATTTAATATATTCATTATTTAGTGTTGTATATATTTTAAGTCCATCTTCTGTATCTTCAATATACTGTCTACATATCTCAAAATTAAGCATATATGGATTAGATATTCTACTAAACAATAAGCTTTTATCTATATTGAAACTATTTCCTTGCGCATCTCTAATACTATTCCAAGAATGTAAAGTTTGAATTGTACCATATGGTATTAAATAAGAAAAATAAAATGAATTATTATATTCTTCAAAATTATATGTATTAATATTATAGAATGAATAATATTCATCCAAAGAATTATATCTAGTTGCTGTGTTTCTTTGTCTTGGTTCTATCCATTCAAATAGTTTAGTTTTATTATCTAAAGTTTTAATAGAATTATCTCCTATAATACTCATTGTAACATCAGATATACTATCTCCTGTTACTTTTAATACAAATTCATTCCCTGATGATATCACTCCTATTGAATTTCCTGAATCAGTAGAATTCGTTTTATAAATATCTTCAACATAATAATCTGAATTTTCTTTTACAATTTTTTTCATCTCTACATTAATAGAATTAGATATATTAGGATCTACATTAGAATTAATAACTGGTATTGTAAAAGAAGGTATTACATATTCATCTGGCATATATTTTTCTCGCACAATATATGCTTTTCCTATCCCATCTTGAACCCACACATTAATATTAGAATAACTAATTGCATACATTGGTGTATCTGTTATAAATTCTGTATATAGTTTAGAACAGATCATAAGATTAACAGTATTCATTTTCAAATAATATACTTTAGGGAATTCACCTCTATACATCCTAATTCCATATGAACCGCTATGCCCCATTTCTTTAGTTATTTCAAAA
Source organism: Clostridia bacterium (assembly GCA_028701115.1). Lineage (GTDB taxonomy): Bacteria > Bacillota > Clostridia > TANB77 > SIG350 > CALYAQ01. The sequence goes on along the minus strand of JAQVRJ010000005.1, from coordinate 23,537 downwards.
GTCGTAACTAATCCATTATTTACATATATAGATGATTCTATTTTTTTTATCTGTTCTTTAGATATATATTCGCTATCTGTATTAAAAATAGCTCCCCAATTCACTGTTATATCTATATAATTATTGGTTTTAAACATAGTCATTGTTTGCAGTTTTGGAGTAATATAATTTGTAAAACTTACATCTACGGCAATTGGTTTAGTATTAAATGTGGCTTCCCATTTTTTATTTTTATAATCGTATCTATTAGTATATACTGTACCTTTCGTTTTCCAAGTTGAACAATTATCTAAACGTACTTTATCTAATCCAATAGTATTTGTAGTTAAATCATATTCTATATTATCTCTAAGCAAATTAGTATTTAACATATACTCCTTTTGCTTTATAAACTTATATCTACTAATATCTTTCCATGAATCCATTGCATCATCCAATATTGCATATCTCCATTCTAATGGACTCGTTAAAGGAGTTATATCATTAGGGAATTCATGATTATTAATTACTTTACCAATATTATTATATCCTAATAATCTATATTCACCTCGGTTACCATTTCTAATCCAATTTCCATTAGAAACATTTTTCCAACGTTGTGTTGGCTCATAAATTGCATCTTCTGGGCTACCATATACAATTTGATTATATGTATAATATATATATTCATTTATCTCATAACCACTAATATTATATCTTTCTATTCCCATAATATTAATTATATTTAAAAAATTATCACTAGCACAATATGCACTAGAAGAAACACAAATATACATTAAAAACAGCATCATACATTTTTTCATATACCACCTCCTAATATAAAAGGATGTAGTATTTTACTACACCCTTTTAATATATTGAATTGGGAAAAGTTTATTCAAATATATCTATATTTATAATACCATTATCTTTTTTGTATTTAAATTTATAACAATTAAAACTTGAAACATCTTTATATATACATTCGATTAGGCTTGCTACATCATCTTTTAATAAAAATACTTCTAATGCTTTTTGTACCTTAATAATGTAGTATTTATTATATATACCTTGTTTTAGTTCATTTAATTCTTTCCATAATTTATATACTTTAAATGTTACTACATTATCTTTCATATTTATAATAACTTCAAAATTCGAATAGCCGTTATCTACATATTTGTCTTTGCTGCCATAAACTATATATAAATAATTTGTATCTTTAACATATATATTAAAAACATAATTTTCCTTATTTATTAAAACGTTTAAAAGTTTTAGTACTTTATCATTATATTTAGGAACAACCTCATTTTTATAAATACTATATCTTCCTGTGTCAGAATATAATATTTTATTATTTTTAACTATATATGTATTACTAAAAATTGTGTTTTCATGATTATAATTTGTATATTTATACAAATCATGTTTTTCAAAAATATTATCATTTATTTCATTATATATATACTGTTCTTTGTAATCTATAATCCTATTTATTAAAGTAATTGCTTCAGCTCTTGTAATATAATTATCTATTCTTAATGTATTATCTTCATAGCCTTTCAGAATATTATTTTTATATAAAAAATCAACATTATTGTCCACAATATTAACATCATATAATTGTAAATAATTACATAAAATATCTGTTACTTCTCTTCTAGTTATATATTTATTGTAATCATCAATATCTTTTGTTAAAATATTTAATTTTATAGCATAATTAACATATGAAGAATACCAAACATTATTACTATTTAATATTTCAGAATTATATATTTTTACAATAAGCTTTATAAACTCCGAATATTTAATATAATTATTAGGCAAATATTTATTATCAACATAGCCATTAACATACCCATTATTTATACCTCTTATAAAATCATTGTGTGCCCAATGCTTATCAATACTTGCAAATGCACATGTATCAATTAACAAAACAGCTAATATAACTAATATATATTTTTTCATATCACGCTCTTTCAAAATTACACATCATTGCATTTAACCTTTGCTTTATACTATCATTACTATTATTGATATTTATCATGTCTTGGGGGTGTATTGCATGAATAATATCATATATAAATTTATCATCTAAATTATCAGTAAAAGCAATTATATTTCTTTCCTTAATCTTTTTAAAAGAATCAATGCCTTTAATAGTATTACAAAAAATTATACAAATATCATACAAATTAGCATTACTAACTATGACTCTTTTTGTGTCAATTACATAGCTTATATCTTTCATTTCATCTATAATAGCTACTATTTTTTTCAATTTAACATTCTTTTCAATTAATATATTCATATTACTGTAATATTAAACCCTGCCTTTCCTTTAATATAATTTAAATACAAAGCATCTTCAGCAGATGTTTCAACAACAATACTTTTAATAATAGAATTGTTATTTACTTTATTCCCGTTATTATCTAAATAACATACTGGCTTTATATGTTCTAAATACAAAACAAGAATACTATCATCCATTGTTATATATTTATATTTTTTAATATTTTCTGGCTTTAAATTATTGCCAATTTGTATATATACATTAACATAGACATTAGAATTTATTATATTAGAAATAACAGAATCAATATTAGAAATAGGTATAACAACTTTTTCAGTTTTGCTATCTTTTAAATAATCTTTTAAATCACTTTTAAGTACTAAATTTTCTTTATATACTATACTGCCTTTCATCATATTAGAATTAGTTAAATATTTATCAATTTCACCTATATTATTAAAAATCACAGTCATATTACTACTATCATTATTTAAATATATTGGCTCTAGTTTATCTAAACAAATGCTTTCATATTGCATTATATTATCTTTCAAAACATATCCTACAACTAATTGATTATTATATTCATCTTGTTTTTCAATAAACAATAAAACAACAAAAATACAAACAGTAACTATAAAAGAAATTATTAATATGCTATACTTTTTCATATTATGCTGTAGCAGCAAATATTACTGAACTATTATTATCATACCAATCAGTTACATCTTTGGTAACATCTGTTAAAAGTCCAGATATAGCACTATAAAAAACAGTACACACTAATACTAAAAATATAGCTGCTACTAATAAAACTTGAATGACTTCCGAACCTCTTTTCTTTTTGCTTTTGCACACTTTGTTTTTAACTATCTTTAAATTTTTTATACTAACACTCCTCCTATTGCTACACAATAATTAACCAAATATATTTGAAAAACTTTCTGAAAAAGAATACATTATTGGATAAAATACTAACAAACAAATATTTAATAAACTTATTGCAATGCCAATAGTTATAACTATAACTTTATTTCTGGTATTTCTTTTAATGTTTGTATAATTTTTTTCATACAATAAATCAGATAAATTTTCAAATAAAGCAAGATTATCACCTAACATTGTTTGCTCAATTAAAGCATTACTTAACATATCTATTTCTAATACATCAAATCTTTCTTTTATTTCAACTACTGCTGTTTGCATATTATATCCGGTATACTCATACACATTACTCATATTTATTAAAGATCTCTTTAACACTTGAGTTTTACAATTTATATGCAAGTTTTTTAATATATTATTCATTGGAATATTTGAAGATAATTGTAAATATATACTATCTACAATATAAATTAGATCAGTTCTAATATTTGAATATAAATTTTTTCGATTAAAAAATAATAGAATATCAACCAAGGAAAATGAAAGTGCTACCGTAATTAGACAAACAAATATATTCACTTGGTTAATTATAGATAAAAATAGAAATAAACATGTCATTACAATCTTTACTAAAAAATATAATTTAACATTTAGCCCGTACGGATTACCAACTTTGTTTAAATACTCATCAATTTTTTTAGTAAATGGTATCTTATATAAAATATTATTTGTATTGTTATTGATATAGTAATTATGATTTAAAACATATCTTCGTTTTTTCTTATACAATACGTAATACTTTAATAATTCATAGACTAATATCATAATAGAAATAAATAATATTAGCTTTATATTATCTTACCTCCTATGGTAAATTTTGGTAGCAAAATCATTATACATTTATAAACTGTTTTTGTCAATAGAAATTTACTTTTTATTTAACAAAAAATGGAAAACGTTTTAACGTTTTCCATTGCAAATCATTTTATAACTAATTTATTTTAATATTTCAATTGCTTTTTCAAGTTGTTCATCAATTTTTGTTTTTTCATTATCTTCAATTACGACATCTGGTGTTATTCCAATTTTATTTATCTTATTATAATTTGGCGTATAATATTCAGCTATTGTAACTCTTACGGCTCCGTTATTAGATAAACCAACAATCTCTTGAATTAATCCTTTGCCATATGATTTAGTACCTACGACAGTTGCTATTCCATGATCCTTTAATGCTCCAGTCAATATTTCTGATGCAGATGCTGAACTTTCATTTATTAATATAACTATAGGAATATCATAACCATTAGAAGTTGCTGGATAATCCGTTCTTTTTCCATCTTTATCTACTGTTGATACTAATATCCCATTTTTAATAAATAAATTAGCAATACTTAATGCTCCACTCATATAACCACCTGGGTTATTTCTTAAATCTATAATTATTGATTTTGCACCTTGTTTTGTTAACTCAAAATATGCATTTGAAAAATCAAGAGATACATTTTGATCAAATGATGCAATATCTATATATCCTATATTATTCTTTAACATTTCATACTCAATTTGATTAATATCGATAACAGCTCTTACAATCTCAATATCATATTGTTCACCCTTCAATGGTTGAATAGTTAATGTTACTTTTGTTCCAGCTTCACCTCTTATATTACTAACAGCATTATATAACTCTTCTCCTTTATATTCTATGCCATTAACAGCTAATACATAATCCCCAGTCTTAATATTTGTTTTTGATGATGGAGTGTTTTTAATTGGTGTTACTACTTCAATAACATTATATTCAACATTATATCTTAATTCCAAACCTACTCCACTAAAACTTCCAGAAATTTCAACATTAAAATCTGCATATTCATCAAGATCCATATAATATGAATATGGGTCACCTAATCCAGATACCATACCCATGATTGCACTTTTAACAAGCTTATCTTCATCTATTTCATCATAATATTTTGATTTAATTATATCATATACCTTTTCCAATGGTGCAAATATTGATTCTTTTTCACCATTATTACTAACATTATTATTACCTATATCCACTACCTTATTTGCCAAATTACTTATACTATTATACATAGTTGATATCGTAACAATATATGTGATTAAACAAGATAATATAATTACAATAATATATTTACTAACCTTTTTGACTTTATCCATTTTTTCCTCCTAAAGAATTTCAATCTTATTATTAATTGGTATTATTTGTACCCACGTAACTCCATCATTTAAAACTATTTCCTTGTTATTTAAATCAAAATATTTTGTTTTTGATTCTCTACTTGATTTACTCCAAGTAATATTAATATATTTTCCATTAGTAATAAATACTCCATCACCCGTTCCTATATTATATAATTGTTGTCTTCCTTTATTTTCTGGATCATCTAATAAACTATTTTTTACATAACATACAATAATATTTTTTGCTGTAAATTGTTCTTTTGTATTTCTATCTACATGTGATATATTCCTCATAGATCTATTATATACTTGTTTAGTATCATCATAAACATATTGTACTGTTTGTAAATTAGAATATTTTAAATGTATTTCTTTTGCATCGCCAGCATTCTCTAATAAAACTGGATTTGCTGAATAAGTAAATACTCCTTTATCTGTTGATGTAGTTCTATATCCTTTTTTATTTGCAAATTTTAATATATTTTCCATACTTGTCATAGCATTATGATATGAACCTTTTGGTTCAACTCTCCAAAAATAACTATCTACAACACCATTTATATTATTTATACCAAATGATTTTATATCTGATTGCGCTAAAGGGCTCCAACCAAAATGCGCATATATAGCATCATTTTCCATTACATAATCTAAATAATAATGCCTTGAACTTCGAATTGGTCCTATCATAGAAGTGTCTTGACCTTTAAATAAAGCCATAATTCTACTTTCTCCGCCCTCAATTATTATTTCATAGAATAAATAAGCATCAGCTAATCCCGCATGAGGCCAAGCTGGTTTTTCTGTATCAATCATAACTGCAATCGGTCTATCTTCACCTTTAAATATTTGTACTTCTTTTGGTTGCTCAACTATAGGATCTTCTATTTTTATTGGATCCTCTATTATAACTTTATTCTCTGGTAAGCTCTGAACTAACAAAATTCCACCATAAATGCATCCTGCAAACACTAATAACAATACTATTAATAATATAAATTTTGTTATATTATTTTTTTTAGCATATTTATTACTCATTTTTTCACATCCTTATATAAATAAAAGTATATATTAAATATATTAAAAATGCAATAAAGTAAATATATATTATTTATATAATTTAATATTTTAATAAAAAAAATAGCATCATATATGATGCTATTAAAACATTAGTAATTTTACTATTTACATTACAATATTATTTAATTTGCTCTCACACCAAATTTTATTACATCTTTCGTTTCTTCATCTTCCCAATATGCTGGGATATCTGCTTTTAAACAAACTACTGGGCGAACGCCATTATAGCCTTTGTCATAACCTGCATCGTCCGAAATGGCATTGCCATATACAACCATAAGATGATTCGTGCCAATAGATGAAGGAGACGCTAGCCTATAGTTATAATCACTTCCAAGTGGGAAATATAGCGCATTTGTTGTGGATAATCCACTTAAAGAATTACTGTCATTAATATAATACCCTGTTGTTCCATTTTCACTTAATACTAAATTAATTCCTCCACTTTGATTCCAACTTGATACCCACATCTCTGCGGTTGGGCTTCCTATTGCTCCTATTAAACTATCATTTCCATATGTTACTGTATTTGCAAATACACTCCATAAATTTGTATTCAATACCTGGGATAAACACCTCGCATTATTATTGGTGTTATACTTTGCTTTTCCTTCTAAAGATATATCACTACTCTGCCAGTTTGCCATAAAATATATTTGCGCTATTTCTACTTCATTTACTGTTGGTACTGCACTCCAATACGTTACAGCTCCCCATTCTCCAATTGTTGCATTAGTCATCCCTGTTATTACTGGTGTTTGTGCCGTTGTTAATTTATGTGTTGTTATTAAGTATACATAATCTTCTCCTGCTACTGTTTGTTTATAAAAGACTTTCCAATCTGTTACTTCATTACCTACAAGTCCAGCTGTATAATCTATTCTTTTTCCATAATATGTTGCATCATTCCCTATTAAGTCTGCTAAAGTTGTTCCCATTACTTCTATTGGTTGTGTTGCTACTTTTGCTATACCCTCTTCTGTATAAGTTATTGTTATATTATTATCAACATTTGTTAATCTCTGTGTAGAATTTGGTACCATTTCATAACTTGTTATTAATATATTATTATTTGCAAAAGTTCTTGTAATCGTAACATTATTTGTACTATCTAGTATTGCTATTTCCCCATTTGTATATGTTGCTGTTACTACCATACCTGTTAAATCTAAACTTTCACCAACTATATATTGTGTTTTTGTTGGTGGTGTTGTTATCGCTATTGAAGATAATACTCTTTCTGTTCCTCCTGATATTATTTCTCCTTGATCGCTTTCTGGTATTCCTGTTATTACAGTTTGGTTATAATATGTTACTCCTTTATATGTAAATCCTTCATTATATACTAATGCATTTTGATCTATATAGTATTCTCCTGTTGCTCCTAAACTACTTTTATCTATGGATAAACTATTTGCTAAATCTTCACTTAATGCTAATACATTTACTCCATTTATTACTTTTGTTGCTCCTTCAAAATTTGGCGCTGATGTTTCTGCTGTCTCTTCTGTATATCCATCTATTATTCCTACCCATTTATAGTTTTCTAGATTTACATCTTCTGTTACATATTTAGATTGATTATTCATCATTTTTAATGTTACTGCTTCTTGTAATGTTGATATATTATTCATAAATACTGCTAATTGTGCATTTTCTGGTGTATTTACTCCTGTTATTACCACTGCTGCTGTTAATATTATTAACACTATTATTGTTATTATTAATGCTACTAAACTTATTCCTTTTTTCATATATATCTCCTTTTAATCTATTACGGAAACTGCATATTTTGAAAGTTCTCTTCCTTTTTTATCAAATAAAACTATATTTACAGCATCACCAACAGTCAATTGTACTGGTACAGTATATACTAATGGTTCTGAACTACCTATTTGATATTTTATAACATAATCTGAAAAATCAAAACCTTCTGCTGTAGATATTGTCATTACATTTGAAACAGATATTTCATTTAAAACGAAATTATTTAAATCAACATCATAAATTTCAAATAACGAAATATTATATACAACACCATTTTCATCTGCATCTGTTGCTAAATAAAAAGTCTCATTATCAAAAGTTCCATGCGTATCAAGCAATGTCAATAAATCACTATTAGTAAACAAATATTCTCCTGATACTTCTTTTTGTATCCTTGCAATATTTATTTTATAAGCTAAATCTTCAACCACTTGTGATCTTTTTGCATTATTAACTGCATCTTGAGCGTTAATAATAACATTGTTATTCGAAACATTTACAGCTATAATACTTGTAATTATGGCCAATACAACTATACTAATTACTAAAATAATTAAAGATATACCTTTTTTCATTTTATCACTCCAATTTTATATATTTTTCATGCATTTCTTAAATATTATATCATATAAAAAATAAAAACAACATATTTATACAATAAATCCCTTTTCTTTTAAACTTGTATATTCAACATTAGATATTATAACATGATCAAGTAATGTTATTCCCATTAATGCTGTTGCTTCACATAATTTATATGTAAAACCTATATCTGCTTTGCTTGGTTTTGTATCACCACTTGGATGATTATGTACAATAATTATATTAGAAGCATTAATCTTTATAGCATCAGTTAACACATCACTAATATCTGTAGATATTTTAGTTTTACCTCCACTTGCAATACTACTAATTTTAATTACTTCATTTTTAATATTCATATTTAAAACAAATAGATTCTCTTTAACTTCATTTATACATTTATATTTTAATAATTCGTAAACATCTTTTGAACTTTTTATAACATGCCTTTTTGAATATTTAGGCATAGATATTCTTTTTGCTAATTCAAATACTGCTTTTATTTGTATTGCTTTAATTTTTCCTATTCCTTTAATCGACATTAATTCACTAATTTCTAAATTAGAAATGTTGGATAACGAATTCTCGCTATCCAACATTAATATATCTTGCGCTATTTCTAAAACTGTTTTTTCTCTTGTTCCAGTCTTAATAATAATTGCTAATAGTTCAGCATTTGCTAAAGAATCTGAACCATATTCAATTAATCTTTCATATGGTCTTTCTGATATTGGCAAATTTCTCATTGTCATATTTTTCTTCTACCCTCCAAAGCCTTAGTTAATGTAACTTCATCTACAAACTCTATATCAGCACCTATTGGTATACCATTAGCTATTCTTGTAATTTCTATACCTAATGGTGAAGTAAGTTTTGCAATATACATTGCAGTAGCTTCTCCTTCTATATTAGGATTAGTTGCTAATATCACTTCTTTTACAGTATTATCTTTTAAACGATCTAATAATTCTTTAATTCTAATATCACTGGGTCCTATTCCATTCATTGGAGAAATAGCACCTTGAAGTACATGATACATTCCTTTATATTCATGTGTTTTTTCCATTGCTATAATATCTTTTACATCTTCAACAACACAAATAGTACTTTTATCTCTTTTTACATTTGCGCAAATATCACAAGGATCACTGTCTGATATATTATAACAAATATTACAGAATTTTAAATTGTTTTTTGCATCCAATATTACTTTAGAAAATCTTTCAGCTTCTTCTTTTGATGAATTCAACATATGAAAAGCCATCCTAACAGCAGTCTTATGGCCTATGCTAGGAAACTTTTCAAATTCTTCTATTAAATTTGCTATAGATTTGCTATATTGATCTAACATGTTTTCTCCTTAAAACAATCCTGGTATATTATATTTTCCCATCTTACTATTTAAAGCTTCATCAACTTTCCTCATTGCTTCATTTACAGCAGACATTACTAAATCTTGTAACATTTCTATATCTTCTGGATCAACAGCATCTTTTTGAAATTTAATTTCTTTAATTTGCTTATCTCCTCCAACTTTAACTGTAACAGCTCCACCACCAACTGATGCTTCAAAAACTTGACTACTAACTGTTTCTTGTTCTTGTAATATTTCTTCTTGCATTTTTTGAGCTTGTTTTAATATATTATTAAAATTTCCTCCATTCATTCCAGGAAATCCATTAAATTTATTACCCATTTCTATCTCTCCTATTCATCAACAATATCTATTGGAATATTAAACTGTTTTGCTGTATCTTCTACACCAGACATCTTACTTTTTATTTTATGTGCTTCATAAAAGCAACGTATACTATATTCTTTTCCTAATTGTTTTGTTACAAATTCTTTTAATATTTGTATATTTTCTTTTTGTTCAACCATTATTTTATTAAACTCAATAGCAAAATATATTCCTATAACATTATCTTCTATTAAACCTACTTTAACATTTATTAAGTTTGTATACAATTTAAACTTTCCAGCTTCTCTTAAACTTACTAATATATCCTTCCATTCTCTTTCATCAAATTGTATTTCTTGTATATTAGTACTTTCTATTTTTTCTTTTGCTACTACTTTCTCCTCTTTTTGCTCAACCTCAGTATTTTTTTTTTCTACTATAACTTCTTTTGCATTTTCTATTATTTCTTCTTTTTGAAATTCATTTTTATCTTTAACTATTTCCATTATTTCTTCAGTTTTTTTTTGCGTATTACCCTGTTCTAAATTTTCTATTCTTTTAAGTAAATCTTCTAATATATTATCTTTTGACTCTTGAGTTAATTTAATCAGTTGTGATTTAGCTATAATATTTTGACTGCTTGACCATTTTATAATATTCTGTATTTCTGAAATTGAAACAATATTATTAATAATTTTATCATTAGATATATTATCTGCTATTTTTTTTACTTTTTCTATTTCTTTTTCACTATATACATCAATCTTACCCGTTGTTTTAAACATTAAAATATTCTGAAAATGCTTTATCATTTCAGACAATATAATATTTATATTTTTACCATTATCCAATAAATTATCTGTTACACTTAATACTTTTTCTACTTCTTTATTATTTATACATTCTATTAAATCTAATATTTCTAATCCATTAGGTAACCCTATTAAATTAGATACATAATCTACTGTAATATTATCACTATCAGATACACATCTATCTAATATACTAATAGCATCTCTCATTGCACCTTCTGATGCTTCTGCAATCATTTTTAATGCATTATCATCTGCCTTTTTATTTATTGCATTTAATATTTCTTTTAATCTTTTTATAATATCTGCATTGTTTATTCTTCTAAAATCAAATCTTTGACAACGAGATAATATTGTTGCAGGTAATTTATTAGGTTCTGTAGTAGCCAATATAAATTTAACATGTTGAGGTGGTTCTTCTAATGTTTTTAACAAAGCATTAAAAGCTCCTGTAGATAGCATATGAACCTCATCTATTATATATACTTTATATTTAGCTTTAGTTGGAAAATACATTACTTCTTCTGTTATATCTCGTATATTATCTACACCATTATTAGAAGCAGCATCTATTTCTACTACATCTGTTAAATTTTCATTTAATATTGCTTTACATACCTCACACTCATTACAAGGTTCACCAGCATGAGGATTAAGACAATTAACAGCTCGTGCAAATATTTTTGCTATAGTAGTTTTACCTGTTCCCCTAATACCACTAAACAAATATGCATGACCTATTCTATCATTCATAATTTGATTCTTTAATATTGTAGAAATATGTTCTTGTCCAACTAAATCTTTAAATTGTATCGGTCTAAATTCACGATATAAAGCTTTATAACTCATATAAATCACCTCTATCATTTTAAAAATGGCTAACATATCTGCATGAATAACACATCCCTTCTGCACCTAAAGTTTACTACTTATTGCTGCTTCCTTCCGGACCTGACAAGGTTCATAGTTCTTCATCACAAAAGGTAACATGTTATTCATGCAAACATATTTGCCATATATATTATATCTTTTATTCTTTATATTTTCAAGAGTAAACAATAAAAAGATTTAAATAAATTTTTATATATTTAATAAATTTTTAATAAATTTTTAATAATATATTGACAAACTTTAAAAAATATCGTATTATTAAAAGGCATTAGTAATTTGGGCCATTAGCTCAGCTGGTAGAGCACTTGACTTTTAATCAAGTTGTCCGCAGTTCGAATCTGCGATGGCTCACCAAATTAGGCCCGTTGGTCAATCGGTTAAGACATCGCCCTTTCACGGCGGAGTGAGGAGTTCGACTCTCCTACGGGTCACCATTATGCCGGTTTAGCTCAGCAGGTAGAGCAACTGACTTGTAATCAGTAGGTCGTTGGTTCAATTCCGACAACCGGCTCCAGTAAACCAAAATAACTTACAAATTTTTGATAATTCGTAAGTTATTTTTATTTATATTAAAAATCTTTATTCACATTAATTATTCATTTTTTCCAAACTGCATATTCATTTATAAATTTTTTTTAGATATCATCTAAGTTAATATAAACAACTCATAAAGGCAATCATATATCAATTGGTATTTTTCGTGAATATTTTTAAAATATTCTTCATTTTTTTGTTTAATATATTATTTTTATTTATTGAATTTATATAATAAATTAGCTTTTAAATCATCAAATTGCATTACTCTTAAATTATTACTGTTTATATTAGTTATCATAAACAAATTATAAGTATAAAACACATATAATGATTGACTTTTATATATTTTAAGTATAATATTATTATGTCGATTATGCCGATTTAGCTCAGTTGGTAGAGCAACTGATTCGTAATCAGTAGGTCAGCAGTTCAATTCTGCTAATCGGCTCCAACATACTTGAATATGTAATTATTCTATGATAATATTCTATAATTTAATGGAGGTAAAAATGATTTTTGATATTATTTTTAATATAATATTTTTAGCAATTGGTTTAATTTTTTTAATAAAAGGATCAGATATGTTTGTAGATTCTGGATCATCAATTGCTCGAATATTAAAAATCAATGAAATACTATTTGGTCTAACCTTCGTATCAATTAGTACAAGCTTACCAGAATTATTAATTAGTATAAACGCTTCATTAGCTGGTGCGCATGGTATAACAATAGGTAATATAGTTGGTTCAAATATTTTTAATATGTGTGCAATACTAGGTATAATATGTATAATAAAACCTGTAAAATTTCTACGAGAAACGGTAAAAAAAGACATATATATGGGTCTTGTTGCCGCAATCATATTACTTATAGTATTATTAGATGTTTTTGGTACAAACTTGACCGAAAATGTTATTTCTAGAACAGATGGAATAATAATGCTAATATTTTTTATAATATTTATGTATTATTCTTTATATAACATAACAGAAGACATTCATGCAAATAAATTAAAGAAACAAGCCGCACTTCTTAATAAATCAAAAGAAGAAATTGAAGAAGAAAAAATAAAAGCTAAAAAAATTAGAAGAAAAGATATTTTAATTATTACGAAACGTTCATTCTTAATGATATTAGGTTTAGCATTAATTTTTATAGGTGCAGATTTTACAGTAGATAGTGCAAAATATTTAGCAACAGCATTACATTTCAGCGAAGAATTTATCGCAATATTAGTAATAGCTATTGGAACATCTTTACCTGAAATTTCAACATCTATAGCAGCAATAAAAAAAGGAAAAAGCGGTATTGCAATTGGTAATTTAATTGGTAGTAACATATTTAATATATTATTAATATTATCTATTTCTTCAATTATCCAACCAATAATACTACTTCAATCTGATTTATTAATAGATATTGGATTATTTATAGCTATAATGTTAATAATTGCTCTGTGCACCAGTATGAAATTTGAATTAAATAGAAAAGAAGGTTTTTTGTTACTTTCAATTTATATAGGATATTTAGTATATGTTATTTCAAGAATGTAAAACAAAAAAATCCAAAATAAAAAAATATACTTTAATGTTAAAGTATATTTTTTTATTTTTACCTTCTATTTTCATTTTAAAATTTCTATCATTTTACTCATATTCTAAAATTTTAATTAATTGTCATTTATAATATGCCACTGTTCATTATTAGCAATTTGCCATTGTTCATTAGGATTAATTTCATTGTCTGGAATAGTACGAGCTAAATCATCAAGTAATACTAATTTAATATTTCGCATTTTTCCTTCATTATATCTGTTTATTAAATATTTTAATTCACAGAATTTCCTTGATTCTTCTCTATATAATTTTTCGTTTTTTATTCTCTCACGAATTATTCCTGTTAATATTACTAAATCAGGATTACTAATTTTTAACAATTTCTCAAAAAATGTATTTACATCACAAAATGCTAATATAGGATCATCTTTGTACTCTTCTGTTAATATACTCATAAATATATCTGGTGTTTTTACTAATGCTGCCATTAATTCATTTGCACCTTCTTTATATGCTTTTTCCTTTAATTGATTATTTATAATAGTAAAATATGCTATTATTTCATCAACATCTGGCTTTGTTTCAACACCTTTTAAATCCGAAAAATATGTACTTACATTATCACAAAATTGTGAATTTACTGATGCCAAATTCATTCCTACCATAAATTGATTTTTTAACCAATTTATATCTTCTCTTATTAAACCTTTTTCTTGGAAAAAATGAAAATAAATATATAACTTCACATAATTAATTAATTCTAACTTACCCATTCTTACTAATTCTAAAGTATTATATATTACTTTTTCAAAATCTTGTTCAGGTATTCTCCAATACTCTTCAGATAATATTCTTTCATAATCTAATCTACCATATTTTCTTTCAGTTTTTTCTATATCACTCATTTCGCGTGAAAATACTCGCATATCAAATATTCTCGTACGTACATAAATTTCAACAAATTTAAAAAATCGGTATACATATTTTGTATTAGAATAATAATTGTTATCAAATTCTTTTAAATAAAATTCTGTATTATCTTTTACATTATTTGAAGCGGTTAGGATAATCTTATATTCTTCATTTGATGATACATCTGCAAATCTATTTTTCGTTACTTTTCCAGCTTTAATTTCAAAAGAAATAGCTATTGTAAATATAAGTAATGCTTTCAATATATCATCACTTATTGAATCATTTTCATTTTTAATTATTCCATATATCTTTTCAAAATCATTCAAAGCATGTTTTAATATTCTTAAATTTCTTGTTCCTGTTTTATTAAATGTCGATATAATAATTGCTGTATTCGCTCTTAAAAATTTCATTAAATTAGAATTATTTTCATACCTCATTAATAATCCATTTATAATATAACTAAACTCTGGAATATACTCAAATGTTTCACCAATCAATTTTTCTTTTATTCTTTCATAATCATTTGCTTTATCAAAAATATATTCAACTTTATCTTGAATAAGCTCAACCATAGGTTTTTCAAGGATTTCATCAGAAGATATTTTCCCTTCTTTACCCAAAATATATGTTGCTATAAATGTTTTCATTTCGACATTTGAATTTTTTAGTTTATTTGCTAATTCTTTTTCATTACATATAATAATCGTTTTAATGTGATCATGTTCAACAAAATTATTAATATATCCTAATACATCAATAACATCAACATTTGCCCTTTCAAGATCATCAAAGCATAATACTTTATCTTCAACATTTAATAATTCGCTATAATTAATCTTTTCAGGACCTTGTTGTTGTACACCAAATAAATTTGCCATATCCAAACCAGTTTTTGCATATTCAGGAATTGTTGATCCAGGATTTAACTCAATATATTTTCTTATAGATTTGTTCATCATTTGAGTTGTTTCCATAAATAATTTTTTACTGATTTCTTCAAGATTTGAGATACCATATAAAGACATATAAATTGTTTTATATCTCTTTCCATTTAACTCCATAGATTCAATCTTGCTTTTTACTTTATTTTCCCAAAAATATGTTTTTCCACTACCCCATTCACCATTTATCATAATGGCATAATCCGTGTAATCTTTTCTTACGTAATCAAGTATTATATCTATTAATTCATCCAAAATGTTCACCTCTCATATTTTCATATATTATATCATAAATTTTGAGGATATCAATAATTTATCAATAATTTAATTTATATTCTAAGCCTGTAATTCTATCATTATTGCGCATGTTATCCACCATTTTATCCACAATTCTCCTATCTCCAATAATAACTAACATCTTTTTAGCTCTAGTAATAGCTGTGTAAAGTAGATTACGCGTATATAACATTGGTGGCCCTTGAACTATTGGAAGTATAACTACATCGAATTCACTTCCTTGACTTTTATGTACGGTTATAGCATATGCATGTTCTAGCTCTTCTAATACAGAATTAGTATATTCTGCAATCTTTCCATCATCAAATGTTACTTGAACTATATTGTCTGCATTATTAATTTGTGTAACATAACCCATATCTCCATTATATACACCTTGTCCCTCAAATTCTTTCTTTTCCCATTCCAAATCATAATTATTCTTTACTTGCATTACTTTATCACCAATACGAAAAATGGTTTGTCCATAGACTTTTTCAGCTTTTTCCTTTGACTTAGGATTTAAACTCTCCTGTAAAAACTTATTTAAATTTCTTGTTCCTACATCTCCTTTTTTAGTTGGATCAATAACTTGTATATCTTTTATTGAATCACATGTTATATAACTATTTAATCTATATTTACATAAATCTACTATTTCATTTAATATACTATCATTATCTGTATTATTTATATAAAACATATCCTTATCTTTAATCTCCAAATCTGGATATATTCCATTATTTACTTTATGAGCATTTACTACTATTAAACTTTCTTTTGCTTGCCTAAATATTTCATTTAAATATATGCAATTCATCTCTTTACATTTAATTAAATCATTTAATATATCTCCTGCTCCAACAGCTGGTAATTGATTAACATCACCTATTAATATTAGTTTAGTACCTGGTGTTAGCGCTTTTATTAAAAACCCAAATATAATTGTATCTAACATTGATGCTTCATCAAGTATTACAACATCCGTTTTTAATTGTTCAACTTTAATTTGTAATTTATCTATTCTTTCCTCTATTTTAGTTAAATCTAATAATCTATGTATTGTTTTTGCCTCATAACCAGTAACTTCAGTAATTCTTTTTGCTGCTCTCCCTGTAGGCGCACATAATGACACATTTTTTCCATCATCAAGGAATAACTTCATTAAGCACTGTATTATTGTAGTTTTACCTGTTCCTGGTCCTCCCGTTATAACAGATATATTATTATTATATCCCATTTCAATTGCTTTTCTTTGCATATCTGTTAATGTTATTTCTAATTTTTTTTCTATTATTTTAATTCTATTTGAAATATCTACTTTTTTTTCATGTTCATTTAACATACTTTTAATTTTATTAGCTACCATATTTTCTATTTGATTTATTCTTGCTAAATAAACATATTCTTCACTATTTTCTCTTGTCTCAATTTCTATTTCATTTTCAACTTTCATTTCTATAATTGCATTTTCTATATATTCTGAATCAATATGTAAAAATTTCGATACTGCTATTAAAAGTTTTTCATACAATAAGCAAGTATTTCCACTTTCAAAGTTTTTAAGTAATGTATATTTAACACCATATTTTATTCTGTTAATATTTACGATTTCAAATTCTAAATCTGAAGCAATTTTATCAACATAGCTAAAATCAACGTTTTCAACGATGTCTAATATTAAATATGGATTCTCATTTATCAAATCAATCGCTTTACTTTGATACTCTTTATATATTTTAGAAATATTTTCATTATTAATTCCATATGGATTTAAAAATTTTACTAATTGTAAAAAATACCATTCTTCATTTACTATTTTTTGCAATTCTTCTGCTTTGTTCAAACTTATACCTTTAATTTTTGCTATCTTTTTTGGATTTGATTTAATTACTTCTATACTTTTATCTCCAAATTCCGCAATTATTCTTTCAGCAGTTTTTTCTCCTAAACCTTTTATAGCTCCGGAAGATAAATAAGATATTAACTCTTCTTCTGTAGAAGGTAATATTTTTTCAAATGTATCAAATTTAAATTGTTTTCCATATACATTATGTTCAACATATTGACCATACAAAATATATTTATCATTTAATTTTATAAATGGTAAATTTCCTGTACATGTTATTGTTTTTTCATCTAAATGAAATAAAAAAATAGAATATGTATTTTTATCATTATAATATATAATGCTAACTACTTTCCCTTTTATTTCTTGTTTTTTTTCCATAATTACCTCATAATATTTGTACACCATAATCTATTTTTTATTTTATGTTTTATGTTTTATGCTTTATGTTTTAATCTATATACATATATCCATAACTATACTGTGTTATTTTAGCAAGACCATCACCAATATTAGAATTACCTGACATTTGTGAATCAATAAATACATTACCTGAATAATGTATACAGCCACCAGTATGTATACCTAAAACATCTATTGCATCACAACCTACATATCCGGATATAAATGATGAACCTCCAGCACCTGAACCAACAACTGAATTTTTAGCATTATCCAACACATTACTATTCATTGTATTTATTATTACTACACTAGATATTATTATTAATACAATTATCGTTACAATTAATGCTACTAAACTTATTCCTTTTTTCATATTATACCTCATTATATATATAATTTTAAAATTTATTTACTTTATTTTAAATAATATATCACACATATATTATCTTTTCAAGTAAAAAAAATCATAGTTCCCTATGATTTTTATTTATTACCATGAATATATTCCACCATATAAACCTATATGCGATTGACTTGAATCTGGATTCAATCCAGTTCCTGTATTTTGCCATCCCGCTGATGTTATATTATATTCACTATCTGTTGTTACATTTATTAAACATGT
The DNA here is from genome assembly GCA_028701115.1 of Clostridia bacterium. Taxonomy (GTDB): domain Bacteria; phylum Bacillota; class Clostridia; order TANB77; family SIG350; genus CALYAQ01. Next base: position 4,234 of record JAQVRJ010000005.1, on the reverse strand, counting down.
CGTTTTTGTTCCATTTTCTGGTCCAATAAAATCATTTATGCTTGCACAATTTTGTGCTAAACCACTTATTGGATTACTTGTTGCATATGAATTTGCACCTCCCAAAAACAAACAATTATATGCATATACACTTGCTGATGATATTGTACCATTCCATCCTCCTACCGCTGGAACAAATACACAATTATAATATTCATTTGATACACTATCACTATCTAAATGGAATCCATTACTTCCTACATCTGAATATACAGGTGGTACAAAAACTATTCTATAAAACTTTAATTTCATGCTATATGAACTATTATTTTCTGCTACTCCCATTTCTCCTGCAGTCATAAATACTTCTCCTGGTGTCTCAGCTATTATTGATACGTTCATACCATTATACTTGGCATTGTAAGTATAACTTGTACCCGTATGTATATTAGCTGTATCATAAGTACCTGCTGTTAATATTATTGCTCCATCTTCCTTATAACCATTATCACACAAATAATCTAATGCCGATTTATAAGTTGTAAATTCTTCTCCAATTCCAACCCTTGCTATTCTATCAAAAGTTAATGTTTCATTATTTATTTGATAAGTTGATGTAACATCTTGGCCTTCAACCTTTAATGTTTTTATTATATTATATTCTGCTACACCAGAAACCAAAAATTTATATATTCCATTATCTGTTATATCTATTGTTGCATGATTATTAATTACATTTACCGTTATTCCATTAGATAATATTTCTTCTTCTGTTTTTCCTCCTCCATAAATATATTTTAGTCCATTTACTGTTCCATATATATCACTAATATCTATGTTTATCTTTTTATTTACACTATCTACTTCAAATCTAATATTATTCCAAGCATATATTCCACCATATACACCTATATGTGCTTGACTACCATCTGGATTTAATCCAGTTCCCACATTCTGCCATCCAGTTGTTGTTATATTATACGTACTATCCACAACTGCATTTGTTAAACATGTCGTTTTTGTTCCATTTTCTGGTCCAATAAAATCATTTATGCTTGCACAATTTTGTGCTAAACCACTTATTGGATTACTTGTTGCATATGAATTTGCACCTCCCAAAAACAAACAATTATATGCATATACACTTGCTGATGATATTGTACCATTCCATCCTCCTACCGCTGGAACAAATACACAATTATAATATTCATTTGATACACTATCATTATCTAAATTGAATCCATTACTTCCTACATCTGAATATACAGGTGGTACAAAAACTATTCTATAAAACTTTAATTTCATGCTATATGAGCTATTATTTTGTGCCATACTCATTTCTCCAGCAGTCATAAATACTTCTCCTGGTGTCTCAGCTATTATTGATACGTTCATACCATTATACTTGGCATTGTAATTATAACTTGTACCCGTATGTATATTAGCTGTATCATAAGTACCTGCTGTTAATATTATTGCTCCATCTTCCTTATAACCATTATCACACAAATAATCTAATGCCGATTTATATGTTGTAAATTCTTCGTTTATTCCAACTCTTGCTATTCTATTAAATGTAAATATTTCATTATTAATTTGATACGTTGAAGATTCACTTAATCCTTCAACTTTTGTAGAAACTACGGCAATATATTTTGATTCTTTAATTACAACAAATGTATATACACCATTTGTTGTCATATTTATAATCGCTTGCCCATCTTCTATATTTATTGTTCTTCCATTTTTTATTATTTTCTCTGGATCTACTTCTCCAAACATATATTTTACTACTGTATATTCATAAAAAAAATCCTTAATATTTAATGATACAGTTTTATTATCATAATCTTTCGTTAATATAATATTATCCCAAGCATATATTCCACCATATACACCTATATGTGCTTGACTACCATCTGGATTTAATCCAGTTCCCACATTCTGCCATCCAGTTGTTGTTATATTATACGTACTATCCACAACTGCATTTGTTAAACATGTCGTTTTTGTTCCATTTTCTGGTCCAATAAAATCATTTATGCTTGCACAATTTTGTGCTAAACCACTTATTGGATTACTTGTTGCATATGAATTTGCACCTCCCAAAAACAAACAATTATATGCATATACACTTGCTGATGATATTGTACCATTCCATCCTCCTACCGCTGGAACAAATACACAATTATAATATTCATTTGGAATACTATCATCATCTAAAGTAAATCCATCACTTCCTATATCTGAATATACAGGTGGTACAAAAACTATTCTATAAAACTTTAATTTCATGCTATATGAGCTATTATTTTGTGCCATACTCATTTCTCCAGCAGTCATAAATACTTCTCCTGGCTTATCTCCTATTATTGATACAGTCATACCATTATATTTAGCATTATAATTATAACTTGTACCCGTATGTACATTAGCTGTATCGTAAGTACCTGCTGTTAGTATTATCGCTCCATTTTCTTTATAACCATTATCACACAAATAATCTAATCCTTGTTTTACTGTTTGATATGTTTCAGATGGTCCTACTGCTATTATTTTTTCAAATGTTAATATTTCATTATTTATTATATACTGTGTATCACTAATTATATTATCTAATATATATTCATATTGAATAGAATCTACTTGTTCTTCAGAATTAGATAAAGCTATATTATCTATAAGTAAAACTTTATAATCTGAATCAACAGTAAAAACATATCCATCCATACTTATATCTATTAATCCATTTTCTCTATTTGCAACACTCAATATATCTTTATCATAATATATAGAATCACTATCTACAAAACTAAATAGATCATTGGCTAATGTTTCTCTATTTTCATTTACTGCTACATTAGTTTTTAATTCGCCTAATTTGATTATTATTTTGTCTCTCGCATAATCTTTTTTAGCTTGCTCATTAGCATAAATTGCTTTATTAATAATACCGTTTTCTCCTACAGACATTATTGCTACACCAGATATTATTATTAATACAATTATTGTTACAATTAATGCTACTAAACTTATACCTTTTTTCATATTATACCTCATCTATATATATTATTTAAAAATATATTTACTATATTTTAAATAATATATCATACATAGATTATCTTTTCAAGTAAAAAAAATCATAGTTTCCTATGATTATATTTCTACAGATAATGTTATTAACGAAATTAATATTATTCCAATTAATATATACTGCCTTATACTTAATTTTTCCTTTAAGAATATTCTTGAAAATAGCATTGTAACTATACAATATGATGCAATAAATGGAGCTACTATTGAACCATCACCAAAAAAATATGCATATGTATACGTGAATTGTCCAGATGTTTCAACTAATGCACCAAATAATTTTTTTGCCCTAAAAATTTTTGATGGTACTATTTCTTCTTCATATGTACCTTTTTGCTTTTTAATATATTTTATTACCTGTAATGCAATTCCAGCAAGAATTGCAACACTCATGTATATCAAACCATAAGATATAAATAATTGATCAGCAGTTAATGTTTCTTCTAATAAATTTTCATCCATAAAAGAACCAAATCCATCTAATACCCAATACATTAAAGCAAAACCTATTCCTATTAAAAATACTTTTCTACTTTTAGTTTGTTTTTCTTCATTTTCACAATTATTTTCATCTTTATTTATAGAAATTAATACTAAACCAATAATAATTGCTATTATAGCAATTGCATGTATCACATTTACTTCTTGTCCTAATACTAATATACATAAAATGCTACTTAATGCACAAGCAGAATTTTGTATTGGTGAAGTAATTGATACTTTTACATATCTCATAGCAGCATATGTACAAAACATTGATGTTATGAATATTAAAGAAACTGGCAAATATGTTAATATCATTTCAAAAGATATTTCAGTTTTTGTAATTAACATATATATTAAAGAACAAATACCTAATACCAATCCATTATACGATATTAATTTTAATACACTATCTTTTTCATTATTTGAAACACTTTTAAATATTGTTTCAGATGTTCCCCATAATATTACTGTCAATGCAGCAAATACAACCCATGTCATTTTTTATCTCCTTATGCAAATATTATATCTACATATATAATACTTAATTTTTTAGAATAAAATTGATAATCATCATAAGATAATTATCAATTGGCTCCTCAAGTAGGACTCGAACCTACGACCCTTCGGTTAACAGCCGAATGCTCTACCAACTGAGCTATTGAGGAATATATAAAAA
>JAQVRJ010000033.1 GCA_028701115.1 Clostridia bacterium | reverse complement strand
ATATAGAACTTGGAAAACAGATAATGCAGGTACAAATAAAGGGTTCCCTATACAAGCTGAGGCTATTACTACATATACAGAATATACAGAAGTATTGCCAGATCCAGAAGATGGAGTTTATTACATAAATACAATTAAGGATCTTGTTTGGTTAGCTGGTGTAGTAAATGGAACAATTACTGGAGGTACTATACCAAATGATATAAGCTTTACTGGTAAGACAATTAAATTAAACGCAGATATATATATGAATAATGATACAATATATTATCGTCAAGATGAAAATAATAATTGGCATTTATGTATGAGGGATAATGCTTTAACACAAAAATGGGTACCAATAGGTAAATTAAGTTATCCATTTAAAGGAACTTTTGATGGGCAAGGAAATAGCATACAAGGTATGTATATACAAGATACAGCCGCAGATTATCAAGGATTATTTGGACTAACTATGGATGCAAATATTAAAAATCTTAATATAGAAAACTCATATATATATGTTAGACATTATTCTGGATTATTAGTTGGACAAGCAAATAATACAGATATTAGTGGTATTAATTTAATTAATAATATAGTAAGAGGTGGAAGTCAATTAGGTGGATTAGTTGGTAGAACAGAAGCAAAGGGAACAGAGGTTACTAATATTGAAAATGTAAATAGTATTGATACAGTTATATCTTCAGGTAGAGAACATTGTGGTGGAATAATAGGTTATAATAATTCAGGTACAATTATGAATGTAATTAATACTGGTTTAGTTCATATAACAAGTAATAATGTCGGAGGTATTTCTGGACTAAATACAGCTAATACAAAAGTAAACAAATGCTATAATTATGGAGATGTATACGGCGCTTCACAAGTAGGTGGAATTTTAGGAAATACAATAACAACAGATCAAGTTAAATGTAATAATTATGGAAAAATTGTAGCAACCGGTAATTATGTAGGTGGTATAAATGGTAGTTCTGAGTCAACTACAAATATAAGTTTTTGCAATAATTATAATGAAATAATAGGTGCTAGTTATATTGGAGGAATAACAGGTGATACTACTACTTCAGTAAATATAACAAATTGTACTAATGATAGTTTAATAAGTGGTGCATCTAATATAGGTGGTATTATAGGATATAATTATAATTATTCAAGATTAGCTGATTCTACTAATAGTGGTTCAATTAATGCAACAGGAACAAGTATTGGAGGAATTGTTGGTGTTAATGATAATAATGCAATTATAGAAAATTGTATAAACACAGAAACTGCAGATATTACAGCAACTAATTATTATGTAGGTGGAATAGTTGGATATAATGTTACAAGTGCATATGTAAGATATTGTACTAATTTAGCTAATGTAATAGGTACAACTAATGTTGGTGGATTAGTAGGATATAATCATAATTCTGCGGTAGTATATAATTCATATACTATAGGTAATACACAAATGACAACATCAAGCGGTGGAACTGCAGGATTAATATGTGGTAATAATAACGCATATATAAGAAACTGTTATGGTGAAGGTACAGTAACTGGTAATGGTGGTCATATAGGTGGAATAGTTGGATATAATTTACAACATATATTTAACTGTTATGCTAAATCTTCTATCGTTGGTAACAATAATGTTGGTATAATTGCTGGCTATTCAGATAATGCTAATTTGAAGTATTGTTATGGACAAAGTGATATAGCAGTATTAAAATCAGCAGGTAATACAGATATGAGCTATTGTAAAACATTTACTGTAGCGGATAATGTTGGTACATTAAATAGTTCAATTACAATAAATAGTGTTGCAACTACGGATTTATTAACAGCATTGAATTTATGGGTAAATAGTAATACAATAAATCCACCATATTATGAATGGATTGAAGATACACAAAATATTAATAATGGATATCCAATATTTGATACAAACGTAGAGTAAAGGTTAATTGTATAGGAGGAAAGCTTAAATGAATGTTAAAAAAATAATTATATTAGTATTAGCTATAATCTTAATATTAGGAGTTATCGGATTGTTAATATATTTATCTGAAGCAAATAAAGTTCCATTAGTAGATCTTGTAAAAGTGGGAGACTATATTCAATATAATGCTGGGGAATGGAATGATGCAGAGATAAATAAATTAACTAGTCAAAAGCTATATGCTGGCGTGGATAGTGTTACTTTTGAAACACCATATATGTTTGGTGGATTTAAATCTGGAGATAGCAGAAATGTGGGAATTGTATATCCAGGTGCATCAACAGAAGCTAAGACAGGATGGAGAGTTTTAGATATAGATAAAAGTTCAGGTGTTGTAACTATTGTATCTAATGGAATAACAGAAACATTCTATTATCCTGGTGAAGAAAATGGTGGATATATTGCAGAAAAAGTATTAAATGTAATAGAATCAATACCATATGATGTACAAGATGTAAACCAAAGAGATTGGAACATGTATGTTAATGGTAGAGTTGCGACAGATGCTACTTGTATGATGAAAAGTAATGTAGATAGGATTACTAATAATATAGTTAATTTTAATGATGTAGTTGAAGTTTTTGATATAGTTAATATTAAATCAAATTATTGGTTAGGAACAGCTTATGGAAAAAGTTTATTATATTCTATAAATTCAGAAGGAATTGTAAGTAGTGGTAATAATAAAGCTTATGGTATAAGAGTAATTGTTCATTTAAAATCAAATATAAAGATATCTCCAAATAATTCTGGTAATGGATCAGAAACATTACCCTGGAAAATATAATTAGCTTTTTATAGTAAATAAACCTATATAAAATATATAGGTTTATTTTTATTATATACAAATAAAATGTTATTTTTCTTGCATTTAATTGGATTTTAGTATATATTAAGTGTATAAAAATGAGGAGAGATATAGCATGTTTTTGAAAAAAATAGAATTACAAGGATTTAAATCTTTTGCAGATAAAACGACAATAGAATTATCATCTAGTGTAACAATGGTTATTGGACCTAATGGAAGTGGAAAGAGTAATGTAGTTGATGCTGTAAGATGGGTTTTAGGAGAACAAAGTATGAAAAGTCTTCGTGGTGGTAAATCAGAAGATATTATTTTTGCTGGTACTCAATCAAGAAAACCCGTAGGATTTGCAGAAGTAAATCTTTATGTAGATAATGGAAAAGGTACATTACCAATCGAATATGAAGAAGTTGTTGTAACTCGTAGACTATATAGGAGTGGAGAGAGTGAATATTTAATAAATAAAGTACCTTGTAGATTAAAAGATATACAACAATTGTTTATGAATACTGGTGTAGGTAAAGAGGGATATAGTATTATAGGACAAGGTAAAGTTGAAGAAATATTAAATTCTAAATCTGAAGATAGAAGATACATGTTTGAAGAAGCAGCGGGAATTTTAAAGTATAGATATAGAAAAAATGAAGCTGAAAGAAAATTAGAACATACAAAAGAAAATTTATCTAGAGTTTCAGATATTATTAACGAGATTGATTTAAGATTAGAAACATTATGCATTCAATCTGAAAAGGCAAAACAATATTTAGGATATAGGGATCAATTAAAAGAAAAAGAAATAAGTTTATTTAATTATAATATGCAAAAAGGTACACAACTTATATCTGATTTAGAAGGTAAATATGTTATTGTTAATGATGATGTAAATAAATGTGAATCTGAATTAACTAAATCACAAGAATTAAAAGTAATAACAAAAGAAAATTTAGAACAAATGATTTCTAAACAACAAGAAATACAACAATTTATTTTCGATAGTGATAGTTCAATAGAAAGATTAAATTCTGAGAAAGCAATGTGCGATGTTCAAAAAGAAAATAACATTGCTAATTTTGCTGTTCTTGAAAAAGAAATTACAGAATTACAAACAATGATAACAACAAATGAAGAAGAAAAAGCAAATAGAAAAAGTAAAATAGATTTATTATTGTTAAACAGAAAAAGATTTCAAGAAGATTTAGATCAAAAGCAAACACAATATAATACACTATATAGTACATTAAGTGAAAAAGGTGAAGTTGTACAAGCCAAAAAAGATATTATTGAAACAGAACATGAAGAAGAAATAGAAATAAAAATGAATATAAATACATTGCGTAGCGAAATAGAAAACGCAAAGTATAACTTTGATAAATTGGAAAAAGAAGAAAAAGAAAAAATTCATGAAAAAGATTCTAAAAAAATTGATAAAGAAGAAATACAATCAGAATTAAATAAAATTATTGATGAAAAAGATATATTAGATAAACAATTAAAATTAATTAAGGATAAACAAGAAGATATAAATAGTAAAATAACTAATTTTGATAATTCAATTGAAGAAATGCTACATGAGTATAGGACTAAAAAATCTAGATATGAATTTTTATCTGAAATACAAAGAGAGCGAGAAGGTTATGGCAAGGCTGTAAAGGAAATTTTGATAAATTCACAAAAAGATAAAGCATTTGGTGAAGGTATTGAGGGCAGTGTTGCAGATATTATTTCAGCTCCTAAAGAATATGAAGTAGCCATAGAAATGGCATTAGGTGGTTATTTACAAAACATAGTAACTGTAAACCAAGAAAGCGCAAAGAAATGTATAGCTTTTTTAAAACAAAATAGATTTGGTAGAGCATCATTTTTACCAATTGGTTTTGCTAAAAATTATAAAGATATAGATATTAGTGGAGTAAAGAATGAATCTGGATTTATAGGTTTAGCAAAAGATCTTGTAAAATATGATTCTAAATATGAAGAAATTATATCTAATTTATTAGGTAAAATTGTAATTGTAAATAATATTGATGACGGTATTAAAATTTCTAAAAAAATTAATAGCATATTTAAAATAGTTACATTAGAAGGAGATATAATCTCTGGATTTGGTCAAATGACTGGCGGAAGTGTAGAGAAAAAAATATCTAGCATATTAGGTAGAAATAAAGAAATTGATCAATTAGAAAAAGAAATAAAGAAATTAGAAGTTAGTATTGAAAAAGAAAAACAAAAAAAAGATGAATACTTACAAAAAGATCCAACTGGTTCATTCAATTATTCAGAACTAAATGAAAAGTTAAATGCAATTAATATACAATCAGCAACAACAAAACAACGTTTTGATAATATTAATTATGAAATAGAAAATATTGCAAAGAGAATAGAACATATTAAATTAGAAAAGGAAGAATTATTAAATAAAAATAAATTATCAGAAGAAAATATAATTGTTGCAAATGAAAAAGTAGAAAAAATATTGAATCATAAATTAGAGTTGCAAAAAGAAATAGAAGACTATTCAAAAGATTTTAGCGAAGAGCAAAGTGTTATAGATAGTTTAAAAGAAGAAATAACTGATTTAAAAATATCAATATCCTCATTTGATGAAAGTAATGTAACATATGAAGATATGATAAATATGATAAATGCTGAAATAGCAAAAGCTAAAATAAATATACAAAAGAAAGAAGAACAAAAAGTAAAAATATTAGCTGAGAATGAAGATTTCATTATAAAGAAACAAGATTGTGATAAACAAATACAAGAAATAATTGAAAGAAAAGATACTATTGGTAAATCTGTTGAAAATGTTAAAAATGAAAAAGATAATTGCAATAATTTAATAAATAATTTAGATAAACAAATAGAAGAAATGATGAATAATATGACTGTGTTAAAAACAGATTTATCTAAAATAGAAGCTAAGAAAATTAGAGCTGAAGAAGAATTAGAAGCATTAAAGGTTAAAATGATTGAGGAATATGAAATACCTTTAGAACAATTGTTAAGTCATAATGAAGAAGTTTTAGAACCAATAAAAGTTGAAAAAGAAATAAATGTATTAAAGAAAAACATTAAAAATTTAGGAAGCATAAATATTGAGGCAATTGAAGAATATAGGGAAAGTAAAGAAAGATTTGATTTCTTATCTGCACAAAAAAATGATTTAGAAAATACAGAGGGTAAATTAAAAGAATTAATAAATGAAATTACTGTTGTTATGAAAGAACAATTTAAAGTAAAATTTGCATTAATTAATCAACAATTTGGAGTTGTATTTGAAAGGTTATTTGGTGGAGGAAAAGCTGCAGTTAGATTAACAGATGAAAATGATATTTTAAACTGTGGTGTTGAGATTGAGGCACAACCACCAGGAAAGAAACTTCAAAATATGATGTTATTATCTGGAGGAGAAAAAGCATTAACAGCTATAGCTTTGTTGTTTGGCATATTAAGTACAAATCCATCACCATTCTGTATATTAGATGAAATAGAAGCTGCTTTGGATGATATGAATGTATTTAGATTTGCACAATATATTAAAGAATATACGGATAATACACAATTCTTAATAATAACACATAGAAAAGGTACAATGGAAGTTGCTGAGACCTTATATGGTGTTACAATGCAAGAACAAGGTATTACAAAACTTGTTTCTATGAAAGTTAAGGAATAATGAAAAGAGGTATTTAAATGAAAAAGATACAAGATAATGTATGGTTATCTGCAATTGTAATAATAGTACTTCTACTGTTAATAATATTTTTACCTAATATAGTTAAATTATTTAGTAATTCTGGTGATGTAAATAGCAATTTAAATCAAGATAAAATTGCTATTATAAAAGCAGAATTAAATAAGATAAAAAATGATACAATTTATCGAGTAGATGAAAAAATATTAACAAGTAATGATATTAATAGAAAAATTTATATGATATCTGAAGAAGAAAATAAAGAAATATATAAAATATTAAAATATGATGAATGGACTTTAGCTGGAGATGAAATACAACTTCCTTTATATGAAGGATATGAAATTAATTATGAATCTAAATATTATATTGCTTTAAATTCATATGATGAAGAAAAATGCACTATAATGTTTGCAACAGATAAAGAAATTTTATGCACATATTTTGCGCCAATTAGTACATATAATGAGTGTAGTACATATATAGATAGTTTAACAGCATTACAAGGTTCCGTAAATGATGAAGTATCTTTCTTTTATGATGTTTTTGCAAAAGATTCAGGACTTATTATATTGTTAGATAATGAAACAGATGGTATTAGTGATGATGAAATGTCTGCATATTCAATATCTAAATTACAACCTTTTAATATGGAACAAGGTAATTCAATTGAAGAATATAATGTAATTACAAAAAAATATTTTAATAAAGAAATAACTAATTTTGAAAATTCAAAGACTACTGTAGATAAAGAAACTGGAATGATTAAAGCTACAGGTTGGAGCTATGATGCATCAGCACATATGGTATTAAAAAGTACTGCTAATATGAATTCAAGTGCTGAACAAACTGCTGAATTTGATTGTTATGTTATTCAAGATTCAGATATGTTAGATGGTAAATATAAACATGTTAAAGAGTATTTGATTACAGGTAATGTTGAAGGATTTCCTGATCCAATAAAATTAAAATTAACATTTAATTTAATGGAAGATAGCGAAAATGGTTCGTATTATATATTGTATAATAATATAGAATTTATAAAGTAAAAAAATAAAAATAATATGTAAAAGTATTATTTCTATTTTTTTATATATTAAATTAAAAAGGTTATATACTTATTAATAAGTTATACAACCTTTGGTGCAGGAAACCGGAATCGAACCGGTACGGGAGGATAAGTCCCGCAGGATTTTAAGTCCTGTGCGTCTGCCAGTTCCGCCACTCCTGCAACTGAAATATATAATAGCACAATAAATAAATTATGTCAATAAATATTAAAAAAATATTGAAAAAATCTTTTTTATGTGTTAATATATGTATTGTAATATGAGTCGATGAGAAGCAAAGTAAGTTGTATAAATACTTATACAGAGATGTAGGAGGGTGAAAACTACAAGGTATATACAACTGAAATTTCACTTTTGAGATCTGTTTTTGAAATAAGTAGAAAATAGCGTAAGCGTGCGTTAAAGGCATAAAGTGTATATTAATATAAATAATATAAATTTAGGTGGTACCACGGAAACTATACTTTCGTCCTATATAGGATAGTATAGTTTTTTGTATATTTTAGGAGGTAAAAATGAAAGAGAAGATTGAAAGTATTAAAACTGAATGTATTAATTTAATTAATCAATCAATTAATCAAGCTGAACTAGATAATGTAAGAGTACAATATTTAGGTAAGAAAGGAGAATTAACAGTAGTATTAAAAGAAGTTGGTTTATTATCTGCTGAAGAAAGACCATTGATTGGTAAAATTGTTAATGAAGTAAGAGAAGAAATCGAATTGAAAATTGAAGAAAAGAAAAATGCATTGGAAAAAGAGGAAATGATGAAACAATTAGAAAATGCATATAGATTTGATTTTACTATTCCAGAAAAAGAGAATATTGGTTCATTACATCCAATAACAATTGTTCAAAGAGAAGTTGAAGAAATATTTAAGAGTATGGGATTTAATGTTGAAGAAGGTTATGAAGTTGAAACAGAATATAACAATTTTGAAGCAGTAAATGTTCCTAGTTACCATCCAGCAAGAGATATGCAAGATACATTTTGGTTAGATAATGGACAAGTATTAAAAACACAAACATCTGCCTCACAAAATAGAATATTGAAAAAATATGGTTCCCCATTGAAAGCAATATTTCCAGGAAGATGTTTTAGAAATGAAGATTTAGATGCTTCACATGAAAATACTTTCTTTCAGTTAGAAGGAATGATGGTTGATGAAAATATATCTGTGGCTAATTTAATATATTTCATGAAAACAATGTTATCTGAAGTATTTAAAAAAGATTTAAATGTTCGTTTAAGACCAGGTTATTTCCCTTTTGTTGAACCGGGTTTCGAATTAGATATAAGCTGTATGTATTGTGGTGGAAAAGGTTGTAGGGTATGTAAACATTCAGGTTGGATTGAGTTATGCCCTTGTGGAATAATACATCCAAATGTATTAAAAATGGGTGGAGTAGATTCTGAAAAATATTCTGGTTTTGCATTTGGATTAGGATTATCTAGATTAGCAATGATGAAATATGGAATAACAGATTTAAGATTATTAAATTCTGGGGATTTAAGAGTTCTAAAACAAATTAAGAATAATTAGGGAGGAGGAATAAAATGTATATATCAATAAATTGGGTAAAAGATTTTGTGGATTTAGATGGAGTAGATATAGATAATTTAATAAATAGATTTACTTTATCTACTGCAGAAGTTGAAGGTGTACAAAAGTTTGGTTATGATATTAATGGAGTAGTTGTTGGACAAATAAAAGAAGTTCAACCACACCCTAAATCAGATAAATTAAAAATCGTAAAAATAGATATTGGTAATAAAGTAGTACAAAGTTTATGCGGAGCACCTATTGTAGAAATAGGACAAATTATTCCTTTTGCACCTATAGGTAGTCAAATTGGAGAAGTTATTGTAAAAGAAAGTATTATTGCAGATGAAAAAAGTGAAGGTATTTGTTTATCTGAAAAAGAGTTAGGTATTAGTGATGATCATTCAGGTTTAATGAAAATAGGTGTAATAATACCAGATGCTAAACCAGGAGATAATATTAAAGATATTATGCCTGTTGAAGATATTGTGTTTGAAGTAGATAATAAATCTTTAACTCATAGATCAGATTTGTGGGGTGTTTATGGTATAGCTAGAGAAATATCTGCATTAACACATAGACCATTAAAAGAATTATCTGTTGATGATTTAAAACAATATGCACAATTACAAGGATTAAATATAAGAGTTGAAGATGAAGAAAAGTGTTATAGATATACTGCATTAGCAATTGAAAATATAACAAAAAAAATTTCAAGTATTACTATGAGGATTAGATTATATTATTCTGGTTTAAGACCAATCAATTTACTTGCAGATATAACAAATTATGTAATGCAAGAATTAGGTCAACCAATGCATGCCTTTGATAAAAAATTAGTTGATCATGTTAATATAAGAACATTAAATGAACAATCATTTAGAACATTAGATGGAATAGAAAGAACAATATATGATGATACATTAATGATATGCACAGATGATAAACCAATGTGTATTGCAGGTATAATGGGTGGAGAAGAATCAAGTATA